>JBKOZJ010000079.1:0-22039 GCA_046725875.1 Actinomycetota bacterium | reverse complement strand
CCGACCTGTCCTTCACCCAGCAGGAACTGGCCGCGGGCACACAGTTCACCGATGCCGGTGAGACGTCCACGCCGGTGCAGATCCTGCGCGCCCATGGCGGCAACTACGTCCGGATGCGCCTGTGGCTGAACCCGCCGGCTGGCTACAGCGACCTCACAAATGACCTGGCGCTGGCCCGCGAGGTTGGGGCGGCCGGCATGAAGATCTACCTTGACATCCACTACTCGGACTTCTGGGCCGACCCGCAGCACCAGGACACGCCCGCCGCATGGCAGGGTCAGGACCTGCCCACGCTCGCGCGCACCGTCCAGGACTACACCCGCGAGGTGATTGCCGCCTTCGCCAAGCAGGGCACACCGGTGGACATGGTGTCGATCGGCAACGAGATCCGCAACGGCATGCTCTGGCCCGTCGGCCAGCTCGACTGGACCGCCGACACGGGTTGGGACAACCTCGCCACGCTGCTGAAGGCAGGCGCGGCCGGAGCTCGTGCCGCCAACCCGCCGCACCACCAGCTGCGCGTGATGCTGCACTTCGACCAGGGTGGCAACTACGCCGACAGCACCCGGTTCTTCGACAACCTCATCAGCCGCGGCGTCGACTTCGACGTGATCGGCCTGTCGTACTACACCTTCTGGCACGGGCCGGTGACCGCGCTGCGGTCCAACATGAACGCGCTGGCCACCAGCTTCGGCAAGGACATCGTGATCGCCGAGATGCAGTACGTGTGGACGCTCGCCAACGGCGACACCACCGGCAACTTCGTCTGGCAGGCCAGCCAGTTCGAACCCGGCTACCCAGGCAGCGCGGGCGGGCAGCTGTCGCTGGCCAGTGACCTGCTATCAATCCTGGCCCAGGCGCCGGGTAGGCACGGCAAGGGATTCTTCTACTGGTCGCCCGAGTGGGTGCCCGGCGTGGGCTGGGAACCCGGCGCCGGCACGCCGAACGACAACCTCACCTTGTACGACTTCCAGGGGCGCACGCTGCCCTCGATCGGCATCTTCGAGGACCCAGTGGCCGTGTGCCAGCGCTACGACCGCTACGGCGTTCCGTGCGTAATCCCGTCCTGAGGAGAGCGAGGTCATGCGACAACAACCTCGCCTTTGAACGATGAGCGATGACTACGGGCTGAAGAACGACCACGAGGCCCCGCCGCAACAACTGCGCTTGGCGGCCACTGCTCGATCGCTACTTGGCTAACTTGATCCATGCACTTCGGCGTTCTCGATCGCAGAGATGGTAACGGACGACCGTGATCCGCGCCGGCATGCCCACCAGCGAATTCGATGGACCGTTTAGCTGCGGCGTCGCCGTCAGCACGGCACAAGGATCTGGGCGGAGGAGCATCATTCGAGATCGTTTAGTTCGGTGCCGTCGCGCGCACCGAATCTGCTGGGCGAGCACGCCGGCCACCGTCCAACTGGAGGCAATCACCGCCGTGCCGGACCCTGTGCGGGCCCATGCAGCCCGGCGGCCCAAACCGCAACGGGTCTTGTTCGCCAGCACAGTGGAGACGGCGCCCCAGGACATGCCACCAAGTGCCCGCAGCAAGCGCTCCCGAACACGTTGCCGTCAAACACGACCCGATGGCCCAGGACGGCGGCCGGCCTCACACCGAGAAGCTGGTCACCAGTGCCGTTGTCGAGTATCTGTACCGTGTCCCTCGCCCCGCGGCCCCTCATCGCGTTGGCGTTTTCGCGCTACGAGACCCTGGGGTACATGTTGGAGCACGAGCCCGATCGCGCCGCAGAGGCCGAGGTGCTGCTGACATCGATCGAGTTCGACGCAGCATCTGTGGTGCCGCCCACGACGGGGCTGGACCGGTTGCTCGACGCGTGCGAGACGACCGGTCGTCCGGTTGCGGTCGTGAGTGACGTGTCCGAGCACGTGGTGCAGGGGTACCTGGGCGCGCATAGCTTGAGGAGCCGGGTGGACGCGGTCGTGGCGCGTGTGGGCCTGGATCTCGGGTCCGCGGACGTTCGGGTCAGTCTTCCCAGCGTCTGCAACCTGCTGGGTGCGGCGTTCGGCGAGTGCGTCTTGGTCAGCGGGTCGCGGGGGCGATTGTCCCTCGCACGCGATGTTGGCATTCCCGGAATTGGATGCGAGGTCGGCCACGACCGGCGCAAGCATCTTGCTGAGCCCGGAGCTCCCGTGGTGTCGAACCTGTCCAGGCTTGCCGAGGCAATCATCGCCCTCGCCGTATAGCGCGGCTCGAGGACCTGGGCCCCGGGCGAGGGGTCCGAGCAGCCACCGACGGCAAGATCAACTGATGTGCACTGCGCGAGACACCTCACGGTGAGGTCCTCTGCACGACCGCCAGCACCGCGGCATGAGTGAATCTCAGGAACGCGGGTGGCCTTGTAGCACTGGCTGTCGGAACAGCGGATGCTAACCCATAAGAATCCCTTGCAGCCTTCCCTCGACACTCTCCGCCGGGTCTCGGGGATGCGCCTGGGCCGTGTCGCCCGGCGTGGTCAGATCGAGTTGCAGGCGGATGGTGATCGCGCCGAGATCAAGGGACTCGACCACACGTCGCACGATGCCCGACTCGTCCACCCAGACGTCGACGGGGGCACCCTGGTCTGGCCACGCATTCTGGAGTTGTCCGACCTGCTCGCGCCGCGACGGGTCGATGTCAGCGGTAGCGGTCTGGAAGTCTAGAAAACCTCGATAGTGCTCCGTGGGCACCCCGCCGAGCTGTTCGGACCCCGCAAGCCGTACCGACCGAGCCTTCGGCAGCTGCTCGAGCACGTAGCCGGGATCGTTACCCGGTGGCCGGAGCAGGTAGCGAACCTTTGTCTCGGCGCGCGGCACCCGCACCCATATCAGCCGCTTCGGCTGCGTGGGGTCCGCCGGCAGCCGAAAGTACAAGTTGCTGGCGGTGAACCGTTCCTCCGTCCGGGAGATCACCCCGCCGGGAAGGGTGACCACCAGGGAGCCGGTCTCAGCACGGAAGTCGAAGTTCCCGCGCATGGTCAGCACGTATCTTTGGCCGTTCTGGGTGATGGTCGAGACCATCCTCACCCTGCTGGTAGTCGCCTGGGTCCGTCCGCTGACCTCGGCCAGCATCCGACTCATAGCTATCTCCTGGCCACCGGGTCCCGCAGTCCCCGACGACGACGTCTGCTGGGAACCAGCCGACCCAGAATCGGCATCACAGGCTATGACCACGAGCGGCAGCATCGACGCGAAAGCGAGCAGGACCGCACGGCAGCCCCCAGCCATCCCGTTCCTCCATATTGTGTGGCAACCACACTGGCGAGAGCCTAGTGCCCACCGGCAGGAAATCGCGTTGCTCTAGCAGCGGCAGAAGGAGGTCGAGCTCGACGAGCTGACCGATATGAAGAGCTCCGACTTGACCAGCGCGTACGAGGCGATGCCCACATCGACGGCGATGTCGGCTTCGCGGCGGAGACGAGCCATTCGAGAGCCCGTAGATGCCGATAGCAGTTGCTCGCCGGTCACGTGACCGCGCCGATCGCGGCAGGAGCGGACCGACGAGAGGGGCAGGCCGATTCGCCAGCGCTCTGGGTTGGCTACAAGGGCGCCATGCGGGTTGAGTACTGCCGGAACAGCTACGACTCGACGCCCAGTGCTCGCTCGATCTCGGCCAGCTCTGGGTCACGCAGACCAGCCGCGTCGTGCTCCCACCACACGTCGCGATAGACGACCCGACCGACCATCCAGCCCGCATGACCGGACAACAGGGCCACTTGAAAGGCAGGCTCGGGCGTTCGCCGCGACGGTGCCTCGAAGCCCTTGTCGCTGGCCCGTTGGAAACCACGCCGACCGTAGTACGCCGGGCTTCCCTCGAGGAGCAAGGATGGGGCTCCCCACCGTTCAGCCGACTCGATCGCGGCGGCCACCAACGCCGTCCCTATCCCTTCGCCCTGTCGATCCGGTCGAACACCAAGCGGGCTCAGGATCAGCACGTCGACCAACTCCCGTCGCGCGTCGAGCCACCCGTGGCTCAACCCGACATGGCCGACCACATCCTCGCCATCGACGGCGACCAGACTTGCCCGGTCGAGGCCGCGAGCAACCACGTCGGCCCAGACCGCTGCGACCTGCCCGCCATCCGCAAACGCCTCAGTGATCACCTGCCCGACGGCGTCCGCCTCGCCAAGACTCTGGGCTCGTATCTCCACGCTGCGCAGGCTCGCACTTCCGGCCGCCGACGCGCCAATGGATTCCGACGTCCTGTCGCTACATCGAGGACACCGCCAGAGGCGAGCACAAGCCAGACTCGGTCAGCGGCAATAGCGGAAGGTCGATCAAGCCCGCGACTGAGCGCGAAAGGGGCTGGCGCCGAGCCGTCGGGCCTTGCGTGTGCGAGCGCGGCGATGAGTTTGCTGCCGATGAGCGGTCTTTGTAGCTATGAGCAAGCTGAGAGTCCACATCTCCACCTCGCTCGACGGCTATGTCGCGGGCCCAGATCAGAGCGCGGAGAACCCGCTCGGCGTGGGTGGCGAGGCGCTGCACGATTGGATGGTTGAGCTCCAGGCGTGGCGCGAGCCGCATGGGACCGCTGGCGGCACGGTCAACGCGAGTACCCCGATCGTCGAGGAGGAGCTGGCCAACGTGGGTGCCGAGATCATGGGTCGGGGCAAGTTCGGCCCTCCGGGTGGCGGGCCCTGGGGAACCGATCAGTGGCGAGGCTGGTGGGGTGAGAACCCGCCGTTCCACAAGCCGGTCGTCGTCCTGACCCATCATGAGCGTGCGCCGCTGACCCTTGCCGACACGACGTTCACCTTCGTCACCGGCGGGATCGAGTCGGCGCTCGACCAGGCCAGGCAGGCCGCCGGTGGCAGGGACGTGATCGTCGGCGGTGGGGCCAGTGTGATCAATCAGTACCTGGCCGCCGGGCTCGTCGATGAGATCGAGCTGCACGTCGTGCCGATCCTGCTTGGCGGCGGTGCTCGCCTGTTCGACGGTGTCGGCCCGCTCCTGGGATTGGAACAGGTCCGCGCCGTCGAGGCGCCCGGGGTTGCACACCTCAAATACCACGTCGTGACCTGACCACCCACGACCGCCCAGCTGGCGATCCCGTCAACCCGCAAGGACCCACCGGGAGCGGCATGAGCGTGCGTTGGCGTGGCAAGGCTCGGAGGCATGACGTACGCGTGGAGCGTCGAGTGTCCGCTGAACGACCAGGGCTTGGTCCGGCCCTTGGTCACTGCCGCCGGTGAGACCGTCTTCATGTGCGACAGCGGTGGGGAGTCTGGCTTCGGCCATCGGACATCGGCGCGATCGCCCCGGCCTCCGCACTGCACCCGATTGGCGCGTGTCACCCGACCTTCAAGGCATCCCCGGGACCACCAGCTGGCCAGCGGGGCAATACCACGCGGGGACCTCCTGTTTCTTCGGGACGATTCTTCGACCGGCGGAACTACCAAGGTGCAGCAGTCGAAGCAGCAGCGATTACTGCCCTACGTTTGACCGCTGGTGATCATTTCGGGGGTTCGCCCTGCCTGCGTGACCATCAACACCGGGCTCTCTGCAAATTCGGGACGAAAAGGTCGGCGGCAGCGTCCAGTACAAGCTCGGCGCGCTCAGTAGAAGCCGTGGATTAGGGATCGCGATGACGGGCATGATCTTGTTCTGGTTGGCGTTCCTCCGTCGACGGCGTCAGCGCATGAGCAAGGCGAAGGAGCATGGTGGGAGCGCCGGGTACCAGATCGTCCACCAAAGCGACTCACAGCACTGCCCCACGAGGCGCCACCTCAATGGCGGCAACACCCCTTGCGTACACCACTACGAGTCGGTCGCCATGTCGGGTGCGAAGCAAACCAGAATCACGGGCAAGCGTGGAAACAATGTGCTCAATAACGTCGTCTGCGTCGCTCGCCGGTTCGTCGTACACGACGTCCATCTGAGCCCCGCCGATAAGCCGAACCCGCAGCACAATCTTTGCCATGACGATGCACCTCGACGCCTAACGGCCCAGCCGGCGCGCGACGATCAGTGTGGCCAAGGTCCCGGTTCGGGCCGTCGGCACTGCACACACGGTCAGCGATCTTCGCTACGCGCAGCGGACCTATCCGACTGACGTTTCGCTCCCCAGGGAAGAGGTCCATGGGTAAAGTCCAGGTCTGTCTCAGCGGCCACTTCCGGACTCCCAGGAGTGCCCGCTGTTCGCTAAGGCCTCAATTGGCGGCGCGGCGAGACCACCCTTTCGATGCGAAAGGACCGGCGACAGCCCGGCCCTTCCGCTCGCGGGATCCGTATCAGACCGGGCGGACGTTCTCCGCTTGGGGGCCCTTGGGACCCTGGCTGATGTCGAACTCCACACGCTGGTTGTCCTCCAACGAGCGGTAGCCGTCGACCGCGATCGCAGAGTAGTGAACGAACACGTCGGCGCCGCCGCCGTCCTGCGCGATGAAGCCGTAGCCCTTCTCGCTGTTGAACCACTTCACAGTGCCCTGGGACATGTGGGGTGCTCCTTCTGTGGGGCGATTTCGGATGCCGGCGGTTGCCGGCACCGGCTGCCGCGAGCGGCCCCTCCCACAGCGGACAAGGTCCAGGAATGAGAGACGCCCGGCGGATTCGCACTCCGCGGGCGTTCGAGAACGTACGGGAACTGCAAACTGCAACCACTCCGAATCTAGCACAGATCCCGCTTCACCCCGCCGGACAAGCTGACGCGGCCGGCGCGGTGGCGTCATTCCCACCTCCGCGCCGATGAGTTCCGTCTGATGAGGCGGTCAAAGCAGCATGAGCCGGAGCTTTGGCATTCAGTCCCTGCGAGTCTCCAGATGCCCGAAGCTTGACATCCCGAGACAGCTAAAATTGCCAAGCATTCTGAACCCGACCACTGCAGTGGGGAGACCGCCCCGATCAAGGGCTTGCTACGCACCGTTTTTGTGCGGACGTCCGCGATGTTGAAGCGTGACGACCGCTACTCGGTCCACATCCCGAGCCGCAGCTGGATCAAGTACAAAGACCGCGAGAGTACGGTGCGGATTGGCGCCGGCATGCTCGACCAGGAGGTGTACCTCGATCACGTGGAGGTCTTGGCGGGGCCAGTTGGACCCGCAAGATCGCGAGGAGGTCATCCGGCGCGTGTACCACCACCTGAACGTCACCCGCGACATGGGGCTGAGGTTCCTCAACCCCGACGGCTCACACTGGAGTCCACCCGCCTAACCGGCGGGGCGAAGCCCGAGCGACGACGCCCGGACCGGCGGCAGGTCCGGGCGAATAGGGGCAGGACCGCGGGCAGCCCTCAAGGAACGGCCGTGTCCCGCCCGAGCATCCAACCCTCAGTTGATGTCGAACTCGTTGCCTTCGGGATCGGTCATCGCGACCGCATAGTGGTCGAGACCCTCCTCGAGGATTGTGTGCAGCCGCATGGCACCGAGAGACACGAGCCGCGCCGCCTCAGCCTCGACCCGCTCGCGCCTGGTGTCGAGCGATGAACCGCGGTCTCCGCTCGCGTTCACATCGATGTGGATGCGGTTCTTGATCGACTTCTTCTCGGGGACGATCTGGAACCAGATTCGCGGACCCTCACCGTTCGGGTCCTCGATGACGTCAGCGCCATTGCCAAGCTCGGCCTCCGGTACTCCGATTGACCTGTAGAAGTCGTCCCACGAGTCGAAGCCGGGCGGCGGAGGTGCGAGGACGTAGTGCAACGCCTCGGCCCAGAAATGTGCTAGCGGTTCGGGTGATGTGCAGTCGATCACCAGCTGGTACGAAACGGCCATCGGATACCTCCAGGGAATGTTCGGCCCCGATTACGCTGACACGCTCGACCGACAGCCCACCCGAACCCGACCACTCGGTTATCGGCGTGTGCGATTGATTCGACATGTTCGGTAGGGCTGCGGCTGGCGGGGGCGGTCAGCGCCAGACAACGGGCCGGTCGGTCGAGTAGCCGTAGAGGAAGGACGACGACGTCGCCCCGCCGAGGACGTTGGACACGTACCAGGTCCTGCCACGCCGTACGCCGACCGTCACCACGCCGTCGCGGTTCCAGTCGCCGACCACGGGAACGTCCCCAGCCTGGCCGTAGGTGAACCGCTTGCCGTCGTAGGGGTCGACCTCGGCCCAGAACGTGTCCACGAGCTGCCAGCGGCCGTCCCGGAAGATGCCGGGCTGGTCGTACCCGTCGCCGTTCCAGTCGCCGACGACCGGCTTCGACCACGCGTCTCCGAAGCGGAGCGTATAGTCCGCGGAGCCGGTGGTCAGCGAGTACCGCAGATACCAGACTCCGGCTCGGTAGACACCGGGATGTTCCACGCGCGCCTCGCCCCGGTAGTTCGGCCAGCGCCCGCACACGGGAATGTCGCCGGCCCGGCCAAACGAGAAGGATTTTTCGGCTGGGCCGCCGGTGTTGCTGTTCCGGATATACCACCGGCCATCCCGGAACACTCCCGGCGTCCGGTCGCCGTCGCCGTCCCAATCACAGAAGATCGGCTTGTCGGTGCCGCGTCCGAAGCTGAAGCTGGTGACGGTCCGGTCGCTGGAGCCCACGCCCGCCCGTAGATACCACGTCCCACCGCGGAAGACGGCGGGCCGGTCCGCGCGGACCCCCACCCGCACGGCCGGGCCCGACCACGCGACCCGGCCGAACCCCCAGTTCGGCTGGTCCGGGGCGAAGTCGATGGCGCGGCCGGCGTAATGGTTCAGCGGGTCCAGATCGATGTCGATGCGAGAGAGCACCCGCATCTGACGAGCCGGCAGACACGAGAGAGCGAACGACGCGACGTACAGTCGCGCCGAGGCGTTGTACGACGGGGTGCCGATGCACCCGTGGCCCGTCGAGTCCCTCGCGTCGGCCAGCTGGGCGTAGAACGGGACGGCACTGCGCGAGTCGTAGCCGTAGACCACAAAGTAATCCGCGCCACCGTCCGCGGTCACGTCGATCCACCACCGAAGTTCAGTCCAGGATCCCTGCTGCGTCCACAGCGGATCGTTCGTGGGGTCGGTGAACTGGACGACCGTCGCCGTCAGGCGGAGGTTGGTCGGGCCGATCTGGATTCCGGCGGAGGTCAGGTCGGCACGCGGCTCCGCGACCGGCTGACCCGGGTCCGGCCATTCGTCGATCACAACGTCCCCGGTCGCGTCCGGGACGATGACCGCTGCGCCCGGCAGCGGCACCGCCGCGGCAGCCGGGCCCGCAGCGCCGGCCAGGCTCACCAGCACCGCTGCTGTCACCGCGGCCGCCCCCGCGCGGTGCAGCCTAACGATCACCTCCTCTGCATAGCACCAGAGTCGGACCTTGGCAACGAACCCATGGGCGCGAGAGGGCTGCTCCAGCCGACGGTCGCCGTCGCGTTGGCACGAGCGGGCGGCCCGGGATGCACGGCGCCGAGGGCCGTCACCCGGGTCCCAACGGAACCTGTCCTGTCCGTTTCCGAGCAGCGCGGTGTCGTTGGCGCGGTTCCGTCGACCGCGTCCTCGCCGTTGCCGCCGATGAACAACTCGAGTCCGTCACCGCCGTTGAGGGTGTCGTCGCCGTTGCCGCCAACGACCGTCAGGGCCTCGTGGTGAACGCGCCCCGTTGGCCTGGTCGCGCGGAACTCGTCGTTGCCGTCTTCGGTGAATCGTCGTCACCGAAGTCGACCTGGAGGGTTCCTGTCGCTACCTGCTGCCAGACGCAGCGCGATCCGATCGTCGCCGCCGTCGTCGCTGACGGTGAGGGTGTCGTTCGAGGCGGAGGCTGACGCCGCCGCGGCAGCTGGGCTGGCGGGAGCCGACCAACAGTCAGCATTGCGGCTGCGCCAGCAGCGAGTCCGAGCCCTCGTGTTCCGAGCTTGCTGTTCGTGATCTCCTCTTCCCCAGTTGCGGTATGCCCACCTTGGTGTCCGCGCGGTCGGGAGGGAGTACCGACGCACGGGCTCCTTCGGTTCTCGGGCACTTTCAGAGTCAGGGATCGTCGGGCGCGAAGGGTCCGAGACATGGCTACCGTGCACTGCTTCACCCGGCCCAGGGGCGCGCCCCCGACGACCGACGCAGAAATGAGACGGCACTGCGGTCGCGAGTGAGGGTGGGATCCGTCCGAGGAGCACCGGTCGGCGCAACCGGTGGAGATCGACGTGCGGGCCCTGCGCAGGTCAGCCGGCGGGATCTCGCCGCGCAACACGACCCGACCGGATGACTCTGCGCCAGCCCCTCTTGCTGGATCGTTCCTGCGCGACGCAACCACAGACACCAGGGCTGATCCACATCTGGCGTTTTCGACCCTCAGGGTGAATAGCGACAGCGCCGCGGGGTAGCGGAGGCCAGGTGGGCGCCGGGAGATGGTGGAGACTGAGGATGCGGCGCCGGCACCGGGACCTCGACAGGCGGCTGGGCACCCGGCTGGCTGCTGCCGCAGTGGCAGCGTTCTTGATCGCCGTCCCGTTCACGCTCCTCCTTGTCCTCGTAAAGTCAGCGTGGACTCCCCTGCGCCGCCTCGACGAGAGTACGGCCGACCGATTGCACATATGGGCGCTGGGCCACCCGGCGGCGGTCCGGTTCTTTCGTGACTGGTCGACCATCTTCGGTCCCACGACGTGGCGGTTGCTGGTGGCACTGTTGGCGATCTGGCTGCTGTATCGTCGGGCAGTACGGCTGGCCGGCTGGGCCATCATCACGATCACCGTCGGCGGCATGCTGGGAGTCGCCCTGAAGTTCGTCGTCAACAGGGCCAGGCCGATCCTGCCCGATCCGGTGGCCATTGCCTCGGGCAGTTCGTTTCCCTCGCTGCATTCCATGAACGCCGCGCTGGGAGTGGGCGTACTCCTGCTGGCCGCGTTGCCAGCGCTAGGCGCGGGTTGGCGCGCTGGAGTGTGGGCGCTGGGCGTGCTCATCGTGCTCATTACGGGGTATGCGCGGATCGCGCTGGGCGTGCACTGGGTCAGCGATGTGCTGGCCGGATGGACGCTGGGCGGTGGAGTCGTTGCCGGCACGACGGCCGCGTTCGAGTTGTGGCGGCGTGAGGCTGGCCGAGTGCCGGCCGCGCCGGCTCTCGAAGGGGTCGAGCCCGAAGCGGCCTCGGACATCGCCCCTGGAACTGCACCGGTCGCACGCAGGGGCCGTTATTAGACGCACGGGCGAACGCTACCTCCCGACCCGGCCGCAAGCGCGAACAGCGCGGTTCAACCTGAACTACCTGGGTAGCCAGGCCGCATGGCCAGCGCCGGGAGGGCCGAGACCGCCGCACACCGATCCCCAAGCACCTCGCCTGTCAACCACCATCTGCCGCGGCGAAAGATCCGCGAGATCCTTGGACCGGTCATCCTGCTGACCCTGCTCATGATTGCCGTCGGCCTGCTGCTGACCAGGACTCTCGCTCACGTGTGGCCGATCAGGGATGAGGACGCTATCAACCGTGCGTTGGCCGGTGACCGTACTCACACCTGGGACCTGGTGACGTCGGTCCTGTCAGAGGCCGCGAACACCCCGGCGATCGTGGCAGCGACGGCGGCCTGCGCACTTCTCCTGAGGCTGGTCTTCCACCGTTGGCGCGAATCGGGTTTCCTGATCGGGGCGGTCGCCGCGCAGTCTGCGGTCTTCGTAATAGCCGCATTCTTTGTCGACCGTCATCGTCCGAGTGTCCGCCAGCTGGACGATGCGCCGCCGACCTCGAGCTTTCCTTCTGGGCATACCAGCGCGGCCCTTGTTCTCGCCGGCGGCCTTGCGGTGATCCTTTCGGTGCACTTCGCACGGAGCCAATGGCGGGTCGCCTGGTGGGCAATCGCGCTCGCAATCCCCTTCGCCGTCGGGGCTGCCCGCCTTTATCGCGGCATGCATCACCCCAGCGACGTGCTCGCCTCGCTACTGAACGGCACCGTGTGCCTGGTCGTTATGGCCAGAGCTGTCCTACTCCGCGATCGACCAGGCAGGGCGCCATGAGCGACTCGTCGAGACGCCCGGTCGCTGCATTCATCGTCAACCCGGTCGGCATGGCGGATCTGGACGAGTTCCGCGAGAAGGCGGCCGCCTCACTCGAGCAACGAGGTTGGGCGGAGCCGACCTGGTCGGAGACGACGCCGGACGACCCCGGTGCTGGAGTGGCCGCGAAGGCCGTCCACGCAGGGCCCGACCTCGTCATCGTCGTTGGAGGAGACGGCACCGTACGGTGCTGCGCAGGTGCTCTCGCTGGCACTGGCATCCCAGTCGGGGTGCTCGGCGGCGGCACCGGCAATCTCCTTGCCCGCAATCTCGGTTTGCCGACCGACCTTTCCGATGGGCTGAATCGTGCCCTCGACGGCGTCGATCGCCGTATCGACCTTGGCACGGTCGGCGACGAGCGGTTCGCCGTCATGGCCGGAGTCGGCCTCGACGCCGGAATGGTCGAGCGCACGCCCGGCTGGCTGAAGGCAAGGATCGGCTGGCCCGCCTACATCGTCGGTATCGCACGAAAGCTCTTTGACCGCCCGATGCACACCCGAATCACGATCGACGATGGCGCGCCCCTGCGTCGCCGGGCTCGCATGGTGGTCGTCGGCAACGTCGGGACTCTACACGGAGGGATCGAGCTCCTTCCCGAGGCGCGACCCGATGACGGTCTACTCGACGTCGTCGTGCTGTCACCGCGCGGCTTCCTCGGCTGGACTCGGGCGCTAGGCCCGCTCGTCGCCGGGCGCCGATCCAGCGCGCCGCCGGTCGAGCACTATCAGGGCCGCACCATCTCCATCCATACCGCGCAGAGCGAGATGCGGGAGCTCGACGGAGACCCCTTCGGCCTTGGACAAGACCTGGATATCGGAATCGATCCCAAAGCGCTCGTCATACGAGTGCCCGGATCGGACGGAGGCGAGACCACCTAATGGGAACCGCGACCAAAGTCCCCCAAACCGGTACCCTGCGGGGCGACGAGCTGTCCGCGGACGACGCGTGGCGCACCCTGAAACGGACCGGCGAATG
This sequence comes from Actinomycetota bacterium, assembly GCA_046725875.1. GTDB lineage: Bacteria > Actinomycetota > Actinomycetes > JAKEEW01 > JAKEEW01 > JBKOZJ01. Next base: position 9,184 of record JBKOZJ010000079.1, on the reverse strand, counting down.
GGCACTCGTGCGCGACTCGTTCCGCCGTTTCCGCTACGGCGACGGATTCAGCCACTCCCGCGCGCTCGCCCTCCAGGTGCTGCTGGCCGCCATCCCTGGCGCGATCGCCGCGGTCGGCCTCAGCGCGACACTGCACCAGTCCAAGGCCGGCGAGGTCGTCCGACGCACCCTGGGCGAGCTCACGCCCGGATCCACCAAAGAAGTCGTCAACCGAGCCCTGAGCGGCAGCAAACACGCGGGGTCCGGCGGAAGCCTGGCACTCTGGCTTGGCCTTCTGTTCGCGGTGGTCGCCGTGACCACCGCCATGGGCCAGATCGAGCGCGGCGCCAACCGGATCTACGGGGTCGAGCGCGATAGGCCGACGATAAGAAAGTACGCGTGTGCGCTACTTATGGCCGCGACGGCCGGCCTGCTCATGACCCTCGGCGCCCTCGTTCTTATCACGGGTCCGGCCATTGGCTCGGCAATGGCCGACGTCTACGGCTGGAGCGACGGTACCCAACAAGTGTGGAGCTGGGCACGCTGGCCGCTCGGTGTGCTGCTCGTGTTGGGGTCGGTGACTGTCATCTTTCGGCGCTCCCCGCGCCGCCCTCAACCCGGGTTGACCTGGCTCGCCTTCGGGGGCGCGGTGACGCTCGTGCTCTGGCTGCTCTTCACCTGGCTTCTGGGACTCTACGTGCAGAACAGCGGGACGTTCGGATCGACGTACGGACCCCTGACCGGCGTAATGGCCTTGATTCTCTGGTCCTACCTCACCTCCCTCGCGATCCTCTTTGGACTCGCATTCGCCGCGCAGCTGGAGTCGTGCCGCACTAACAGTCCCGGCCCGATCCGGCCGGATCCGGGGCCCTGACGACGCCGGGTCCGGTCAGAAACTGCCCTTCCGCCGAAGGTTCCATGGCCGCCCGTCCGGGTCGTACAGCAGGCGGTACAGCGCACCTGCCCAGAGCCGTGTCCACCTCGACAGCTTGGCGAGCCGATAGGGCCGCAACCGTCCGGGTGGCCGTGGACCGGTGCGACCGGACGCGCGCCACGCATCCAGCTCTGACGCCGAACGGGCGAAGGCCGCGAACGCCGACTCCGGATCGATGAGATCGGCATCGTCTCCCTCGGCGCGGTCAAGGTGTTCGCGGCCCAGCATCAGCCGAAGCTCACGGGCGTAGCGCCGCGCCGGCTCGGCGGCCGGAGCCGACGTCGAGTACGTGCCATCCTCCCGCTCGTCGACAGCCTCGTCGATCACGGCGCAGGTGAGTTCGGAGTCGTGGGTCCACGAACGACGATTGAAGTTGTCCGACCCGACCGCGGCCCACACGTCGTCGACGATGCAGACCTTCGCGTGGACGTAGACCGGTGTCCCGGAGCGGTTTTCGATGCCGTAGACCGCGATCCGATCTCCGCCAGCCTTATGGAGAAGCCGCAGAGCCCTGCCTCGCCCGACGATATTTGGCGGCCCGGAGAGCTTCCCGTCCTGATCCGGGTAATGCGGAACGACCGCGATGACATGCAGCGCGGGTCGCTCCCGGAGGGCTCGAGCGAACATACGCGCAACATCCACGCTCCAGAGATACTGATCCTCGATGTATATGAGCCGTTGCGCATGCTGCAGCACCTTGGCGTAGCCGCGAGCGACGCTGCGCTCGCCCCGCGGTGCGAAAGGATAACCGCCCAGCCGGTGTGGATAAGTCCGCAGCAGCTGGACGGCTTGGGTACCGCAGGGTGCGGGGTCAGGCAACCGCCCATCCAGTGGATCTCGCCTCTTGTCTAGGTGTTGCAGGTTGTCCCGGAGTCGGCTGATCGGGTTACGTACCAACGGCGCCGGATCATTCCAGCGTTCGCGGAAGACCGTCTCTACATCCGCGACCGCGGGCCCTCGGATCTCGACCTGGATGTCGTGCCACGGGGGACGCGAACTGTAGACGGCCGCCATCGGCTGCCGCTGCGGGTCGCCCTCGTGCGTGATGTCATCGCGGCGGCTGTGACACAGATCGATGCCGCCGACGTAGGCAACGTCGAGCTGCGCCCGGCCCGGATGGCGGAGGACCACGAACTTCTGGTGGTGCGAACCGCTGGCGCGCACCCGCATGTCCAACACCACCTTTCCCCCGTCGAGATCGACGTCCTCGGCGAGCGTGCGGTTCTCCTCCGCGCTGAACTGGAAGCGATCAAGGTGCGACCGCCAGACCAGCCCCTTCACCTCGACGCCCCGCTTCGCCGCAGCACACAGGACACTAGAGACTTCAGAACCTGGACCGTCGAGCAACTCATCGGGATCACCGCGCCAGTCGGTAAACAGCAGCCGGTCACCCGAACGCATGGCCTCGATCCGGGAAAGCAGCTCGGCGAAGTAGGACTGGCCGTGGACCAGCGGCCGCACCGCATTACCGACGGTCCACGCCAAGCCGTCGTCGTGCCGCCGATCGAGCTCGGTCACCGGATTGCCGCGTTGCGCCGCGGTGAGAAACCAATCCCGGAGTGCCACGTTCCCATTGCTACCCGTCCCCCGAGATTCATGCGCGGCCGCGGGGCGGATCGCTGCACAGCCGTGGACCCCTACCTACCTCACGGCCTCGACCAGGCTGACGCAGACTCGCCTCGCCACACTTCCGACTCGACCCGTGGCGCGCGACAAGGACGCGGTACCTGGCAGAGGGGATCCATTTTGGCCGACTGGATCGCTGCTAAGGACATCTGGAGCCCACGACCTGGCTCGTGATTTGGGGAGAGGAGGTATCAACGGGCTTCCGGCTGCCGGGGACGGTCAGGCGGAGCTTCTCGGCGCGCGCAGATCGCAGGATGCCGCCCGTGGGTCACCCTGATGTAAGCCGGGCGGACCGGTGCGGCGGCGGGAGCCCACCATGTGACGCAGATGCCGGCGAGCAGGAACGCGACCGCGGCGGCGACTGCGCGCTGTCCCCACTGCAGTCCTGCGGGCGGCGACATCGGCCAGGTGAATCGGTAGGCGGCCAGCGTCCCCGTGGCCAGCGCGAGTGTCGTGCAAGGTCTGCTTCTTGGGGTCGGTGCCCGCCTCGGCCGCCAGTGCCTGCCGCAACCCCACCACCGCTAGCAGCAGCAGCCCACCGCCAACCAAAGCCGTCACCAGGCCGCGCCAGCTACCGGCGAGCTCGCCAGTGGTGTCCCGGCCCCGGGGTGCGGGACGGGCCGGGGGTCGATCGGTACTGGATCGGGGGGCGGGGTTGGGTCGCTGAGATCGCGGACGGAGGCCGTTCCCTGCTGGGGTGCCGAGGCGAGCTCTTGGTGCTGCTATCGAACGTTCAAAGCCACCCCTCGATGGGTGCAGGCCCTATACGTTCTACGATCGCACGCGTGACCGACAACGAGCAGTTCTGGCGTGCGCTCGTCACCGGCGACGCGGGTGTGATGCGACGCGAGCGTTGGCGACATCGGCGCATCCCTGGCGCGCCTCGCTGCAAGACCTGCCTCGTGCCGCTCGGCGGACCGGCGGCATCCGCGGTCCGCCTCGTCCTCAAGCGCCGTCCATCCGCGAAGAACCCGAATTACTGCGACGTGTGCGAGACGTTTGTGCGGACGCATCCGGGCGGCGCTGAGGTCGAGATCTCGATGCTGTTCGCGGACGTGCGCGGGTCGACGTCGCTCGCGGAGCAGATGCGGCCGACGGAGTTCAGCAGGCTGATGAACCGCTTCTTCGACTGCGCGAACCGTGTCGTGATCGACAGCGATGGGCTCGTCGACAAGCTCGTGGGCGACGAGGTCGTCGCGCTCTATGTGCCCGCCGTCGGCCCCGACCACGCACGGAAGGCGGTCGTGGCCGCGGGCGACCTGCTGCACGCGACGGTCGACCTCGTTCCGGTCGGTGCCGGCGTCCACACCGGCGTCGCGTACGTTGGCGCGGTCGGCTCCGACTCGACCGTCGCCGACTTCACCGCGCTCGGCGACGCGGTCAACGTCACGGCGAGGCTGGCGTCGCTCGCGGGCGCGGGTGAGGCACTGATCAGCGAGGCGGCCTACGCTGCATCGGACTCTAACATCGGCGACCTCGAGCGGCGCGAACTCTCGGTGAGAGGTCGGGACGCGCCGCTCGCGGTGCGGGTCCTTCGGGCATAGCCGGTCTGTTGTCTGTACTGCCTACGATCGCAGCTGGTGCTAAGGGCCACGTCCGCACAAGCACCAAACTGCCCGGCATCAACTTTGGCGCGATTAAGCCCAAGTGGTCGTCCGGACGGCCGGACGGTACGGTGGCGGCGTGCGCGTGTTGATCTCAGCGGACATGGAGGGCGCGTCGGGGGTTACCTGGCCTGGCGACGTCGACCCGGGCACGGAGCAGTGGCAGCGCTTCCGGCGAATGCTCACCAGCGACACGAACGCAGCGATCGCCGGAGTGTTTAACGGCGGGGCCACCGAAGTCCTCGTCAACGAGTCCCACGACACGATGCGCAACATCCTGCTCGAAGATCTCGATCCGCGAGCCCGCCTGCTGACCGGGCGACACAAGCGGCTGGGCATGATGGAGGGCATCGACCGAGACGTCGACGCGGTGTGCTTCGTCGGCTACCACGCGGCCGCTGGGCGTTATGGCGTACTCGCCCATACCTACATGGGCAACTCGCTCACGGGCTTCTGGATCGACGGGGAGCTTGCGAGCGAGGGCCTGCTCAACGCGTTGCTCGCGGCCGAGTACGGCGTTCCGCTGATCCTTGTCACCGGGGACGACCAGACATGCCGGGACGCGAAGAACTACGCGCCGGATGCCCGTACGGTTGAGGTCAAGGAGGCAGTCTCCCGCTATGCGGCAATCTGTGCGCCGCCATCGGTGACCGCTGGCTGGATCCAAGCAGCCGCCGCCGACGCCATGACGTCGGCCGGTCGGCGGGAGCCGCAGCCGCGCGGGGAGCACCGCTTTGAGGTCGAGTTCGACGCCTCCCACCTCGCGCTCGCCACGGCCGGGGTGCCAACAGTCGAGGAGCTCTCTGAGTGTCGGGTCGGATTCACCGCGCCGTCGATGTATGACGGGATGCGGTGTTTCCGTGTCATCTGTGCGGTGGCTGCCGGGGCCCGCGAGCCGATCTTCGGTTAGTCGCCCGGGCGAGTAGTTCCTACGCGCATCGATGTGGCGTGAACCACTTACCGTGGCCGCCCTGCCCCGTCGCCGTCCTCCACCTATCCCGGAGAGCGTGCGGGACTAAACCTACCGACGCTAAAGCGTCGCGGTCGCTTCTAGTCCGGGGCAATCAGGTCGTGGAGCGGTTCTGGGTCCCCAACACTCGTCGCCGACGTGCCTCTGCGAACGAACTCCCTACCCGGTGGCCACATCGCGCAGTACTGATCACCGGTCGTATGGTCGTAGTTGACAAATGCCACAGAGCCGACATCGATCTGGAACAAGTGAAAGCGGCCGGCTTCGGGCTGCCATCCAAGACCCGCGGCAACAGCAGCGGCGTAGCGGTCCTGTACCTCGGTGTCATTTTCGGCGCGGGCAAGGCCGCGGATCTTGAACTCGCCCTCGGTACCCTCTCGGCGGGTTACGACGCTATGCACCAAAATGCGGGGATCGCGTCGCAAGTCGTGCGCCTTCCTTGACTGCCACAGCATGGACAGCCACAGATCTCCGTCCATGACGAACGGCTCGACGGGACTTATCCGCGGCGTCCCATCGCGCCGTATTGTCGCAACCAGGACGACTCCCGGATCGATGAGACGGCTGAGCCCGCGCGATGCGAGGCGCGGTTGGCGCTGCTCAATATCAGACCAGTGCATGAGAGCTCCTGATCCAAGTGGCGATACCGACACACCTGTGCATAGCTCACGGCACCGACAGAAATGCGCATCCAAGGGACTGCCTCGGGTGCATGCTTGCGGGATGGGAGTCAAGGGTTTGGTGTGGCTGGGTGTGCCCACCGAGCAGTACGAGCAGACTGTGCACTTCTTCGAGCAAATCCTGGGCCTGGACGTCGCCTTTCGGGAGACCACGACGGTGGAACTGGCGGCCGAGAACGGGGACAAGGTCCAGATCTTCGGTCCCGGCAACGGCTATTTCGGATTCTTTAGCGGGCAGCACGCGCAACTGGTGCCGTTGTTCGAAGTGGACAGCTTGGACGATGCTTGCCTGCGTCTGGCGCCGTTCGAAGCGAAAGTCGTGGGCGAGAAGGAATCCGACCCGAACTGGAGCTGGTTCTACGTGCGCGGCCCGGACGGAAACCTCTATGCGCTCGCGGAGCGACACCGATGAGCCACCGGTCGAGGTTTCCGCGCAGCCTCCGGGCGGTGAACCACCCATCGCCGGACCTCAGGTGCGGATGATCGGACAACGCGTGCCCAACAAGGAATGCCCTGATCAATCAGACTCAGCGGATCGTCGTAGGGGAAGCTGTTGAGCTCCCACCGAACGCCATAGACGCCGTCGATAACCAGCGCCCGCGCCTTGTCGGTGATGATCTCACAGCCATGCCGCTCAGCGGCCTCCCGAATTCGCTTGAATTCTTTCTCGTCCACGAACACGCCCACGTGGGAAAGCCGCCCACTCCCGGCGGCCGCGTCAGCCGCTTCGAGGGCAAGCCGAACATTGTCGCGATAGAGCATGACGAGGCCCAGCCCGATCCCCGCTCGCTCAGCGTCATCCCACTCGGCGGACTCCCGCAGGGTGAGCCAGCCCTGCGGTGTTTCAGTCTCCCGGAACGCGACCTTAAGGTCGAACAGGTCGCAATCCGGGAGTTCTTTAGCCTCCCAAGGTCCTCTCGTGATGATGTTGCAGGTTCCCGAGCAAAATTTCTTCCCCCATCAGTGGCTGGCGTCTTTGGGCCTCCAGCGCCAGGAAAGCTGGATTGTCCTTGCTTGTCAGCCATAGCGGTGGTGTACCTGGCAGGAGCTTGAAGGTAATGGGGTTAGGTACCACCGAGATGGCTTCTCCGTCGAGAAGCCGAATGATACGAGCTACGGCCGCTATGTCTTCGGCGTTGATCTGCTCGGGCAGTGGGAATGGCGCGTTGGTTTCGGCCTGGATACGGGCGAGATCTTCGATTAGCGACAGGTACTCCGTGGGCACGAGGCCGAGATCGGGCAGTGGCTGGGGATCCTCCCATAGATCTTGATTGGCGATACTCGCCGTGAATCGATGAGGGCTCCTTAAAGCATGCGCAAAACGGAGAGGGTGCAAGAGCGAGCCCGGTAGCTGTCCGTGGGCGGGCTGCACCCGAACATCGACCTTTACTTGGCGAGCGCTCTCGTTGAACCGAATCGTGATGTGGACAACCCCGGTCGCGTCGTGACCGCTGATCACGCCCCTCGCTGGCCGGCGTGCCGCTCATTGAAGCGCACCGGGAGTGAGAACAAGGGTTGGCCAGCCTCGCCGGCCAGGTCGCAAGCGACCGTCCAGGCCAAGGTCACCTGCAGCGCGGCGTCGGGCCGGGGCTGCTGGTGCTACTCGACCTCCCGAGCGAGCGCGCTGAGGACGGCCTCGGTGTCCCCGCTCGGTGATCCCGTACTCGCGGAGCATGCGAGATGGTCCCAGCCGCCAGCCGCCCTGTCATCACCCGCAGGGCATCGACATCAGCCCACGAACCGACGGCCTCGACGCGCCACCGTTGATTGGTTAGCGTCACCACCGTGCAACGTAGGGCGTTCAGCGGCCCGGTGGTCGGGTTTCTGCTCGGCGTGCCGCTTGCCTGGGCGGTGCTGCTCCTGTTTCATCCGACCGGCGGGGGCAACAAGGTCTCCTACGCGGAAGTGCAGGACAAGGTCACCCCTTGGCTGGTCGTCCACATCGGGATGATGTTCTTCATCCCGCTGATGGCTGTGGTGATCTATCTACTGCTGCGCGGCGTCGAGGGCACCGCGGCGCGGGTGAGCCGGATTGCGCTCGTGCCGTTTGTCGTCTTCTACTCCGCCTGGGAGGTGCTGCTGGGGATCGGCACCGGCGTTCTCGCCGACGACGTCAACGGGCTCCCGGCAGCGGAACGGCCGACGGGGGCCACCCTGGTCGACGAGTTCACCGACAACGTTCTCGTCCGCGACCTCGGTGTGTTTGCCAGCATCGGCGGCCTCGGGTTGATAACCGCAAACATTGCGGCTGGGGTTGCCCTCCGGCGCCAGGTCGGCGCGCCCCTCTTGGTGACGGTCTTGCTCGGCCTATCGGGGTTCTTCATCAACGCCCACCCACCACCCTACGGACCCGTCGGCCTGGCCCTGTTCATCGCCGCCCTCCTGCTCCTCGTGCGCAGCCAATCGGCAGCCCGAACGCCCATCCCGCAGGAACAGCCGAGATCGTCGTAGCTGCGAGTCTCCGGCTGACGCGATCCCCACTCGGCGGCCACGGGAACATGCGTACGGCGTCGCTCGTTGTGGGCCCGCCGCGCCGGAAGACCGTTGCCACGCGGCCGTAGCCGCCCGGAGAAGAGGCCCGCACTGCCGGGACAACGCCACGCCCCATCTTGGTAAGGGAGCCGTTCGTCTGGCCTCACCAGTCCCTGTCTGCGCAGAAGGGACGCACACTGCGGCCGCGGGTCGTGCCAGTGAGCGGCTGGTCTATGTCGTCACTGTCCCGAAGCAGCCGCGGTGTGCGCGAGCGCGGAGGGTGTAAGGCGGCCGACGATCGCCGGGACTTCATGGATTAGTGCGTCATTCGTGAGGTCGTCGACCATGAGCAGGGCGAAGTCCACCCGGCGAGTGATGTTTGTTTTTGAGGATCGGATCACCGACGGGTTCACTCCACACCTGTAGGCCTTAGCTGTCGCCATCTTCCAGGTCGCTGCCGCGCACGACGGTCCACCGCGTGTCGCCTGTCGAAAATCCGCCGGCAGGCTTCCACCGGTCGTCGAGGTCCACGCGACCAGCGAGTTTCGCTAGCCGGGCGGCGAATACCATGGCCCTGACCTTCCATGGATACACGTCCTGGCCATCGCGCGTGATGTGCCATCCGCAGGAGAAGACCAGGCGGGCGCCGGATGTGTGTGGGCGCCAGCGCCCGGATCGCGTCCTGGAGCGGGCGTGGGGGCCGCGGTGGACAGGAAATACCTGGGCCGGCCGAATGTGCGAAAGATCCTTGTGGAGAGAGTCGGTCCGAGGTGTTCCGCAGTGGGAACCGCGGGCCCGCCGAGATGGGACTCTACGCCTCGGCCGTGGGGATTTTGCCTCGAGGACATCCGGGACGGCTGTGCACCTGTCGCACGGGGAGCAGGACGCGAGCGCTCCGGTCACCATGGGACGCTATCGG
>JBKOZJ010000078.1:0-5279 GCA_046725875.1 Actinomycetota bacterium | reverse complement strand
GGTGTCCAACTGGCAGACGAGCGAGCACGATATCGAGCGCGTTCTGGAAGCGTTCCGCAACGCGGTGATCTCCGAGCCCCGAGATGCGTGAGCAGTCATAGCGACCAGAGACCCACCAGGCTGATTACGCAGTGGCCGATGGCGGGGCCCGGTCTGACGGGCGCCTACCGTGCTCGAGCCGGCGAGCACGGTGCTGCCAGTGGAAAACCGAACGCCAGCCGACCGGCGACCGACGTTGAGAACGCCATCGCCGAAACGGCTGGGAATCGCGCCGTCGGCAGGGGTCAGGCCAACGGAACAACGACATTCCGATCAGGACCTCCGGCCCTACCGGCCGCCCGGGAGTGTGGAGAAGCGTGGGAGAAAGGACGCTAGAGCACAAGGAGGCGGTTGGGCATGCGTGCACTGGTGTACCACGGCCCAGGCAAGAAGAGCTGGGAGGAAGTCCCAGACCGAACGATCTTGGCGGATACCGACGCGATCGTGCAGGTTGACTCGGTGACTATCTGCGGTACCGACCTGCACATCCTGAAGGGGGATGTGCCGGCGGTGACCGACGGCCGGATTCTCGGCCATGAGGCGGTGGGGACCGTGACGGAGGTTGGCTCGGGGGTCAAGAACGTCCATCCGGGCGATCGGGTCCTCGTATCGTGCATCACGGCGTGTGGCCGGTGCCGATACTGCCGAGAGGCTCGATACGGCCAGTGCCTCGGCGGCGGTGGTTGGATCCTCGGGCACAAGATCGACGGCACCCAGGCCGAGTATGTCCGGGTCCCGTTCGCCGACAATTCGACCTATCTGGTGCCGGCGGGCGTCACGGACGAGGAAGTCCTCATGCTCGCCGACATCCTTCCGACCGGGTATGAGGTCGGTGTACTCAGCGGGAGCGTCCGGCCGGCGGACACCGTCGTCATAGTCGGCGCCGGCCCGATCGGCCTGGCCGCGATACTCGGGGCGAAGCTGCACTCGCCGAGCCACATCGTGGCCATCGACCTGGCCGCGGCCCGGCTTGACGCGGCAAAGCAGTTCGGCGCGGACATCACCGTCAACAGCCGGGACGACGATCCTGTCGCCCGAGTCATGGAGCTGACCGGCGACCTCGGCGCGGACGTAGCGATCGAAGCCGTCGGCGTCCCGGAGACCTTCGAGCTGTGCACCCGGCTAGTGCGCCCCGGTGGCCACGTCGCCAACATCGGCGTTCATGGCAAGCCGGCCACGCTGCACCTCGAGGATCTCTGGATCAAGAATGTGACCATCACTACCGGGCTGGTGGACACATATTCGACGCCTACCCTGCTGGAGCTGACGGCCACGCGCCAGATCGAGACCGCGCGATTCGTCACACACAGGTTCGGCCTGGCGGAGTTCATGGACGCCTACGACGTATTCAGCCGGGCGGGCGAGACCGGTGCGCTGAAGGTTGCGCTCAGCCGGCATTGAGGAGGAGATCGAACCCTGACCCGGTTGACGACGGCCGCTACATGGCGGCCGTCGTCACCGTTTGAGCCCGGGCGTCCCATTACGCCTCCGGAGCCAGGACCCGGGCCAGGACCGCGGTGGCTCCCGCGACGGTTCCGAAGACGGTTCCGAGGGTCACGTGGCCCTGGATCGCCACGGCGGCGGCGGTGCCCAGGAACAGAACGAGCTCGACAAGAAGCCTCGCCGGGTCTGACAGGCGTCGTCTGGCTCTTGGCGCCACGAACAGCCCCCAGAGGCCGGCGACCACCAACGGCGCCAATACGGCGAAGGCGACTGTCGTGGCAGTCCCGACGGCGCTGCCGACCTCAGCGCCCGCGACGGCTACGACGGCCAGCAGGGCGAGCTCGGTTAAGAACCGCAGGGTGAGAAACGCTCCGCGCCAGGCGCTGGGCGGCGAGGAGCCAAGCGACGCCTGGCTTCTACCGGCAACCATGGGAGCACGATAGGCCACCTCGGCCAAAGGCCGATGCATTAAGCGGCGACCTAACGTGCCGCTCGCGAGGCACCCATAAGCCCAGTCTCAGGGTTCGACGTGAAGCCGACCTGATCCGTTGATGCGGAGGGCCGGCCTATATGGCCGGCCCTCGTCGCTGCGGCAGCCTTCGGCTAGCAGGCGCCGCGCACCTCAGGCAGCAGGCATCCCGTGTCGAAGGTGCCCGGGATGGGCTCCGTAATGTTATTCGTGGTGTCGGTGATGCTCACATTCGTGTACACCACCTGGGCGATCTCAAGGCTCTGTCCCGGCGGACATGAGAAGCCCCCTGGGCCGGGCGGGTTCAGCGTGAGTGACGCCGTCACCTGGCCGTTCTTGCCCGAGCTGAACGTGCCCTCCGCGCTGACCGGACCGCTGACGGTCGTCTTGTTCGCGGCGCTTGGGTTGCCCCCGCCGCGGTTGACGCAGACGTAGGTGGCCGTCGCATCCGCGCTCGCGACGTAGTGGATGAGCTGGTTGGTCCCGAGCCCGGCTTCCTTGAACTCGACGACCAGGTTCGCCCCGCTGGTATGGGCGTCCGCCCGGACGAAGTGCGGGCTTACCGCGTTCGCCGGTGACGCCCATGCCAGCAGCACGAGCAGCGGCGCGCTAAGAAGAATCAACAGTCGCTTCATGAGAATGTCCCCTCTCTAGTTCTGTCCTCCCGGAACTGAATGCTCGCGGGAGTCGAAGCGATGGTTTAGCGGGCGCTGGCCACGCGAGTCGCAACTCGGGACCGCGCGGCGCCACACCCGGATCTGTAGATATTGGTTGCTTCGCAAAGCGACCACGGTGTTCGGAGGCGCACGGGCCTGACCGTGGCGGCGTATTTGCCACGCCAGAGTGGCACCGGCATCGACAGCCCAGGCGACGGCAGTCGCGACAGCGATCTCGCGCCAGGCCTTCCTCATGCTTCCTCTTCCCCCGTGCCGAGGAGTCAGTTCGGCGAAACCAAGCCGTCACCGAGAAGTACTCCCGCACCGACGTCGGCTAAGGCACCATTCGTGCGCAGCCCAATCCAAGGCCGGAGAAGAGATCGGCGAGCGGCAAAAGCGTGAATTTCTGACGTCTATCCCCTAGCCGCCAGAAGCCGCAGAGTCAAAGGCGTGGTTTGAACACGTCGAGGCAATCAATGTCTCACCCCCGTCCGCCGGCCCCCTCGTCTTTGCCGGCGTCTCCCCGTTGTCCTCTCCTATCGCTAGGAACCGCCGCGTGTCAAGGCCCATGTTGAGTCGTGTGATGCCTCCGCATAGCTAGGTAACGTCGTCTTTCCCTTCAAGCCGAGCGTCTCTGTGGCCTGCGGCCGCCTTCGAGATGTCGTGTTTACGCCTGGCAAATTGGTCCGACCGGGTGACGCTGTAGGTTGAAGAGAGTCCGCAACGAGAGCTGCGCGGCATCGGTAGGCATCGGTTCCTCCAACGCCTACCATCAACCCGGCGGAATGTTGTGGTTGATGTGGAACACGTTGTCTGGGTCGTAGCGCCTCTTTATGGCGACTAGCCGTTCGTACTTCGCCGGGCCGAAGACAGCGCGCGGGTCCAGTGCGCGGTGCCCGGTGCGTTCCTGGCCCTGAAAATTGACGTACTCCCCACCGGTGGCGAACGGATCCATGTCCGCGGACAAGCCCCGTACGAACGCCACCCGGTCGTCGTCGTCCGCCGAATCGGTCCAGAACCCATAGATGTTGATCCAGAACCGAGCCGCGCGGTTCGGGAACGGAGTCGCCTCCTCCGGCACCCGCCCGAACGCACCGCCCATGTGGTGTACGTCGAAGGCGGTGCCGATCCAGGTCTGCTCTGATCCGCGGCCCACCAGCACATCGATCACGTCGTCATCGAGCCGGTCGAACGATGTGTTGCGCCAGTACGCCCGCACCCCCTTCGGAACGACAGGGTCAACGGCGGACTGCCACTCCACCCACCGCATGTCCCCGACTTCCTCGTCATCCGGCAGGGCCAGCGCGCGCAGCCGGTGTACGAGAGCTTCTCCGGCGGCGCGGTCGTGCGAAGCCCACGTGAACCCCAGAAGCAACAGCGGCTGGTCCCCCATCTCCATCAGTGGCGGCGGAGTGATCGTGGTCGTGATCGAGGTCATCTGCTCTGGCAGGTCTCGGGTCCACTCATCAAGCGCTGCCCATGCCTGACGCCACCGGTCCGGCCGATAAACGAACGTACCTGCGTACAGCCGCGGCCCATGCGGGTAGGCGTTGAAGGTGAAGGCGGTGGCCACGCCGAAGTTTCCGCCACCGCCATGGAGGGCCCAGAACAGGTCAGGGTGGTCGGTCTCACTAGCCGTGACGTGCTGACCGTCGGCGGTCACTAGCTCGACCGAGACCAGGTTGTCCGCGGACAGCCCGTGGGCTCGGGTAAGCCATCCGATGCCGCCGCCTAGCGTGAGCCCGGCGACACCGGTGCCGGAGATGACCCCCAGGGGTACGACGAGCCCGTGCGGCTCAGTGGCCGCATCGACGTGGGCCAGGGTGGCGCCCGACTCCACCCTGACGGTCGCTGTCGCCGGGTCGACCGAAACGCGGTTGAGGTCACCGAGGTCGAGCACGATCCCGCCGTCGACGCTGCCGTTGCCGGCCACGCTGTGACCGCCGCCGCGTATCGCCAGGTCCATGCCGTGTTCGCGGGCAAACCCGATGGTCGGCGCGACGTCCTCGGCGGTTGCGGCGCGTACGAGGGCGGCTGGCCTGCTGTCCACCATCCCGTTCCACACGGTCCGGGCCTCGTCAAAGCCCGAATCTTCCGGCGTGACCAGCGAACCAGATATCTGGTCGCGAAGCTTGCTGAGCGCCTCCTGTTGGATCTGATGATCAGTCATCGCCTACTCCCCCACATGTGACGTCTCAACGCCATCGTTGGGCGGAACGGGCCTCCTGGTCAAGAAATCGACCGCCTCGGAGACCCGCTGGCCGAATCTGGCAGAAGACGGCGGGTTCTTCCCTAGGCTGCTGCCTGAACGTTCCGGACGTTGGAACGCACCCGCAGGAGGCACTCGATGGACTTCAGGATTGAGCTGATCCCGTTGGCCGTGCAAGACGTCGATCGGTCGGTCGAGTTCTACGGAAAGCAGCTTGGCTGGAACGTCGACCACGACCGAACCGTCAGCCCAGAGCTGCGGTTCGTTCAGGTCACCCCGCCGGGCTCGGCGTGCTCCATATGCTTCGGCATCGGCCTCGACCTGATGCCCGAGGGCTCCTCGCAATGCATCCAGATCGTGGTCGAAGACGCCGACGAGGCCCGCGACTACCTTCGCCAACGCGGGGTGGAGTGCAGCGACGTCGACGAGCAGCCCTGGGGCCGGTTCGTACGGTTCGACGACC
>JBKOZJ010000077.1:0-16338 GCA_046725875.1 Actinomycetota bacterium | reverse complement strand
CGATGTGATGTCGCCGATGGATGCGGCCGCCGGCTCACTGCTCCGTGAGCACCTCGACGCGATCCTGTGCACGCTCGGGGACCGGGAAAAGCGGGTCGTCCAGCTGCGCTATGGACTGACCGACGGCGAGCCGCACACGCTCGAAGAGGTCGGCCGGGTCTTCGGGGTCACCCGCGAGCGAGTCCGTCAGATCGAGGCGAAGACACTGTCCAAGCTGCGCCACCGCACCGTCGCCGACCAGCTCCGCGACTACATCAGATAGTTTCCCGGCGCGATGGCGACCGGCCTTTGCTCTTTCGCATGAAGGGCACATTCAACCGATAGGTTCGAATGAACGGCACATTCATATCTCGCTATTTCGAGTGAAGGTGCCGTTCATCCACGCGCTGGAGGCGTACGGATCGGTCATGCATTGGCGGCAGGGGCTACCGCCTGAGGTACGGAGCCGGTTGCAGATGGCGCGCGGCGAGCGGGTGCTCGCCGCGAGCCTGGCCGTGGACGGGTCGTACGCCATCGCAACCAACGTCGCTCTCCACTATGTGACGCTGGGTCTTCTTCAGGTGGATTCACATCTTGGCGGCGGCGCGGAGAAATCCGCTGCGGCCGATGCCGGATGGCGGCTGCCCTATGAGGACATCCTCCGTGCCGAGTGGGACGACGAGGATGGTGTGTTGCGGATCTCGGAGCCATCACTGCCGAACGGAAGCACCGAAATCCCGTTGGCGTCGCCGGGAGCAGTGCCGGAGACGGTACGGGAACGGGTGACGGCAACGGTCGTCGTCAGTCACCACGTCGCGCTGCGTGGTCGGCGGGGGGTCTGGCTCAGCGCCCGTCGCGCACCAGGAACAGCCGACGTGCGATGGACGGCACTGTTCGACGCGGGACTCGATCCCTCCGATCCCGACCTGCGCGCACTCGCTGCTACCGCACTGGAGGAGCTGCGCCAAACGACCGGGGTGTGACCACGCCCCCGAACCTCTAGCGCGTGGTTGACGCACCCCAGACATGGGCCCGCCCGACCTGATCGCGAGCGCTGCTGGTCGAGACGTCAGTGCCGCGGAGTGTCGGATTTCGTTGCGGCGGCCCAGGGGTCGTCGGTTGCGTAACTTGGCGTCCGGACCGGGCCTGGTCCTTCGTCGACGATCTCCTCATCGGACCTGGCGTGCCGGCCGGGCATCCAGGACGGTAGCTCGTAGTCGCCGATCTTCTCCGATACCTTGTCCTTGGCCGAGCCGAAGAGCTGGACGGCATTCTGCTGAAGGTCGTTCCTCGCCTGCTGCACCTTCGGATTCCCGGCGAGTCTCTGTGCGGTCAGCTTGATCTGCTCGTACCTTTCTCTGCCGGCCCGCGCGCCGAGCACATAGCCCGTGGCCATGCCAGCGAGGAAGGAAAGCCTGTAACGCATTGGTGCTCCCACAGGGGTGTGGTCCTGTTGACAATCGTGACGCTACCCCGCGCTGCGCCGATCAAGCCTTCGGTCGACCGACCGACGTCCGACTCGACCGACCGACGTCCGGCTCGATCGACCGACGTCCGGCTCGATCGACCGACGTCCGGCTCAACCGAGGCATCGAATTGGTTCTACCTTCGCTTGATCAATGGACCGCGGTATCGAGAGTCGGCTAATCACGGACGATCAATCGACCCGGCGTTGACGTCTCGACCCCCAACGCGGTGGTTCAGTGGACCGTGGGAAGAGGACACGCCGCTGGCGGTGGGCGTAGCGAGCCATTGATCTCCGGAACGAGCAATCATCTTCTGTCCCACCGCCCACTGATCACCCATCGCTCGGCCGGCCTTCGGATGGGCGTTCAAGGGCGGGGATGGGGTACCCTAAGTGGCCGACGTCCGGCGGTTCTCTGCCGACGATCCCGCGTAGCTCAATCGGCAGAGCGTCCGGCTGTTAACCGGCAGGTTGAAGGTTCGAGTCCTTCCGCGGGAGCCTTTGCACGGCGGCGACCAGGTGCCATACACCGCTGCCTCCCTCACTGGTGTTCAGCTGCCGTCGTAAGATCGGCATTGTTCATGATTCATCTGGACTCCCGCCCCGTGGCAGGCAGTCCGCACAGACAGCACTCGACCAAGCGCAGCTTGCAGCAGGTTGATCGCACTTGCATAAAACGACCGGTCGTGCTTTTCTTGGCTCATGAGCAAGGGTGAGGAGACGAGGCGGTTGATCGTCGACCGCGCGTTGGATCGCGCCCGGGAGGTCGGTCTCGAGGGCGTGACACTCGGTACTCTCGCCGATGACTTGCACCTGTCAAAAAGCGGGCTGTTCGCCCACTTCAAGTCCAAAGAGGCCCTGCAACGCGAGGTGCTGGACGCCGCTTCCGCCAAGTTCGTTGACGACGTCATCCGGCCCGCACTCGGGGAATCCCGCGGGGAACCGCGGGTCCGCGCGCTCTTCGAGCGCTACATCGCTTGGATCGCCGGAAACGCGGGTGGGTGCCTCTTCCTGGCACTTTCGTACGAGTACGACGACCGGCCGGGTCCGATCCGTGACCGGCTCGTATCCAATCAGCTCGGCTGGCTCGGCACGGTTGCGAGGGCGGCGCAGATCGCGGTCGACGAGGGCCACTTCCGGGCGGACCTCGACACCGAGCAGTTCGCGTACGAGTTCCTCGGCATCGGGATGGCGTTTCAGCAGGCAAACCGCCTGATTGCCGACCCGATTGCCGAAATCCGCGCCCGCAAAGCGTTCACTGCACTCCTCGAACGCAGTCGCTAACCGGGGCACATTTCCTGAAGGAGTACGACCGATGTCCACTTCTGGGCCCGGAATAGCACGACCGTTCGTGCGTGCCTCCCTCCACCCACTCCGCGATCTTGACCAGGCAATGTTGCATGGCTTGCTGCTCGCGACCGGCGCCGAGCGGCGGCGACGTCCAAAGGTTGTCCACGCGCGACGCCGGGCAGGCACAGCTGCGCACGTCCGGCCAAGCACCGAAACGTGATGACGACGTCGGTCGGCGAGTTCGAAGCCGTCGATGCCGCCGGCAGTGACGCCTGTCAGACGGCGCCACCCGTGCCGCAGCAGCTACCCAATCGGGTACCGGGTTGGCTGCGGATGGCAATGCGTACCGCATCTTTCGTGGCTCCGGCCGTTGCCGCTCGGGTGGCGTACCGGATGTTCGTCACCCCGCTTCGCTTCCCGCAACGCACCCACGAGCCGGAGGTCTTCGGGCGGGCAACGACGTCGTCGATCGGAAATGGTGACGAGCGGATCGCCACCTACATATGGGGCGATGGCCCACCCGTGCTCCTCGTACATGGCTGGAGTGGGCAGGCGGGCCATATGGCCGGTTTCGTCGACCCTCTGCTCGCCGCTGGTTATGGCGTCGTCGCGCTCGACCTGCCTGGGCACGGTCGGTCGGCTGGGCGGCGCAGCTCGCTTATACATATCGCCCGGGCGATCCAGGAAGCCGACACCGCGTACGGTCCGTTCGCGGGACTGGTGGCGCACTCGTTCGGCGGGCCGTCGAGCACTTACGCGCTCGTGCAGGGATTGCGCGCCCGGCGAGTCGTGTACGTCGCACCGGGCGCGCGGTTCGAGCTCTACTGGGACCGCTTCGCCGCGGGCATGGGTGTATCGCAGGCGGTGATGCAGCGTGCGATGCGACGAGCCGAGCGCTCGCTCGGCGTCCGCTTCAACGAGATTGCACCGCTCACGCTCGCGCCGACGGTCCAAGCGCCGCTGCTCATCCTGCACGGCACAGATGACCGGGAGGTTCCGATCACCGAAGGCCGCATGCTCGCCGCTGCTTGGCCGGGCGCCGAGTTCCGCGAGCTCGTCGGCCTCGGCCACAAGGGCATCCTCTGGGACACCGCCGCGATCGCGCAGACGATCGAGTTCCTGGCCAAGGATGGCTAGCCTCTTCCGCCGTTGATCTTCCAAGCGGATGTCGGGCGCAGCGGGGCGCGCTCGGCAAGGACCCCGGCGCTGCGACTAACCTGTCTCTTGTCCTGGACTGTGTTTGCAGTCAGGCCGCCGGGGCGGTAGCTCAGCCGGTCAGAGCAGGGGACTCATAATCCCTCGGTCGCGGGTTCGAGTCCCGCCCGCCCCACCACCTGCGAAAACCGCCCTTCAACAAGCGCCGTACACAACGGTCGCACTAACAACGTCGGCCCTGAGGGCAATGGGATCGGCGAGCCACCGCGGTAGTCACACTGCCGATCTGTAATAGACGCCCCGCGATGCGTTCATTACCTCGCATCGTTACTGTCGCGCTTATGGACCGGAGCGGCTGGCAGGGCTGGCAGGAACGCTGGGATCGCCAGCAGGAGGTCTACCTGATCGACCGGGATCGGCGGTTCGAGGTGATGTTCGACGTTGTCGAGGCGGTGACGGGGCGGTCGCCGCGGGTGCTCGACCTTGCGTGTGGGACCGGCAGCATCTCGATTCGCCTGCTGAGACGTCTGCCTCAGGCCAGGACCGTTTGCCTTGACCTCGACCCCGCGCTGCTGCGGATCGCGGCGGGAACGCTGGCCGGAGACGACCGGGTGACGATCGTCCGTGCCGACCTCGCCAGCCCTTCCTGGATCGCCTCGCTCCCGGCTGAACCGTACGATGCCGTTCTCACGGCGACCGCACTGCACTGGCTCCGTGACGACGCGCTGGCACGTCTGTACACAGACCTGGCCCACCAGGTGCTCCGGCCATCCGGCGTGTTCTGTAACGCCGATCACATGCCGGACCGACCGGCGGCCGCGCTAGACGCACGGATCGACCGGTGGCTCGAGGCTCGCCGGGAACGGCTGCTGCGGGAGGGTGCAGCCGAGTGGGGGACCTGGTGGATAGACGCCGCTGCTGACCCCGCGTTGGCCGACGCGGTCGCCGAACGGAACAAGCTCTTCTCCGGGCTACATGCCGAGGAGTTCACGCCACCGGTGGACTGGCACCTGGCCGCGTTGAGAACCCACGGGTTCAAGGAGGCGACGGTCGTGTGGCGGATGTTCGACGACGCCATCGTTGCCGCACTGAGATAGCGCCGTGACGTTGGCCATCCGGGGACAAAGACGAGCAGCCTGAAGAAGCTGGGCACGTTCGGTATCAGATGCCGCGCCGACAAACCTTCATGTCGTGTACGGCTAAACGGGCAGTCGCACTTTGCGGAAAGTAACGAAGATCAGCAGATCATACACAATCTTGAGGCCCCCGGCGACGAGGAAGGGTACTGCGGTGGCCGTCTGCATCAAGGAGCCGGCGATCGCGGGGGCGATGGGTCGGGTGGCGTATCGAGCGGTGTTGGTGTACGCGCTCGCGGCCACGCGCTCTTCCGGATCCACGAGCGCGACAACGTAGGCCTGCCGCGCGGGCACATCCATCTGCGAGATCGACACCCGCACAAGCCAGAGCACGACCGCAAGCCCCAGAGTCGGTGCGAGTGGGATCGTCATTAGGAGCACGTTCGAGGGCAGGTGCGTGAAAACCATCGTGTTGAGCAGGCCGAAGCGGGTGGCGATCCGGGACGCCGCGACGGAGGACACCGCCTGCAACAAGCCGGACAGGAAGAAGACGGTGCCCACCACCTCGGTCGACGCTCCGAAGGTACGGCCGAACCAGTAGACGACGAATGACTGCACAACGAATCCGCCGGCGAACGAGTCGAGCGCGAACAGCGATGCGAGTCGCAACACGGTGCCGCGCGAGCGAACGAGCGGAAGCCTCAAGCTGGGCCGAGATGGGGTGTCGGTCCGCTCAGCGCCACGTCGCACCTCGACCGCGGGGCTCATCCGCGCCGCGAGCACGGCTGCGACGGTCGCCAGCACCGGGTAGGTCAGCAGCAAACGCTGCTCGCCGAGGTCGACGAGCCCCGGTAGGGACGCCGTCAGTGCGCCGACCGCGCCAGCGATGAAGGCGATGGCGTTGTAGCGGCCGAAGACCCTTAGGCGAGCATCCGAGGGGGCCGCACCGATCATAGCCTGCTCAAGCGAGGTGATCGGGCCGGACTCGTTGGGGTCCGTCGACAGCGCCCCGGTAAGCGAGGCCACGACGAGCGCGGGGACCGAGAGCGTCAACGCGAACACTGTCCCCGCGATCCCGATGAGCACGAGCAGCGCGACGTACGCGCGGCGCCGACCGACGCGCTCGCCGATCGTGCCCACCACGAAAGAGCCGAGCGCCATGCCGATGAGGATCGCGGTGAAGACGATTCCCACCTGAACGTCGGTGAGCCCGCCCTCCGCGAGCGTCACACCGATCAGCACGCTTCCAAGCCCGTACAGGAACGCCCGGAGGGCCTGGATTCGCAGGATCGTTCGGAGATCGCTTTCGGTACTGTCTCGACCGTTCTCCGTAGGCATCCGACTTTCCATCCGAGCCCTGCAAATCCACCAAGCTAGCCCGCTCAAATTGCGGACGCTGTGACGTAGCGGCCCATGATGGGCCGCTACGTCAACGTCGTGTGCGGTCAGGCGGCCTGCGCTGTCTCCAGGGTCCGCGCCGGCTCGAGCGCGATGCGCAGCACGTCTGCAGCATCGCTGACGAGGTGCACGGTGAGCTGTTCGCGCACGGCCTGCGGCACATCGTCGAGATCCGCTTCGTTGCGGGCGGGCAGGACGACCTCGGTGAGGCCCGCCCGGTGCGCGGCGAGGAGCTTCTGCTTCACCCCGCCGATGGGCAGTACCCGCCCGGTGAGAGACACCTCGCCGGTCATGCCGACCTCGCTGCGCACCGGACGACCGGAGAGCAACGAGGCGAGCGCGGTCGTCATGGTGATGCCCGCCGATGGTCCGTCCTTAGGCACCGCGCCAGCCGGTACGTGAACGTGGACGCTGCGGCCGGCCAGCGAGTCGACCGGAATGTCGAGCCGCGGACCGTTCGCCCGGAGGTAGGACAGCGCGATCTGCGCCGACTCCTTCATCACGTCGCCGAGCTGGCCGGTCAGGGAAAGGCCGGGCTCGCCGTTCATGGCAGAAGCCTCGACGAACAGCACGTCGCCGCCGGCTCCAGTCACCGCCAGTCCAGTAGCGACGCCAGGCACGGCAGTACGCTCCGCCGAATCGGAGATGAACCGCGGCCGGCCGAGATACGCAGCGACGTTGTCCGCATCCACACGTACTGGGGGCGTCACTTCGGACGCCGCAAGTCGCGTGGCGACCTTGCGCAGGATCTTCGCGACGGCGCGTTCGAGCTGGCGTACGCCCGCCTCGCGGGTGTACTCGCCGGCGACGAGCCGGAGCGCGGCGTCTGTCACCTCGACCTCGGCACCGTCCAGAGCCGTGCGGGACAGCTGCTGCGGGAGCAGGTGGTGCCGCGCGATCACGACCTTTTCGTCCTCGGTGTAGCCGTCGAGGTGCACGACCTCCATCCGGTCGTACAAGGCCGGCGGGATCGCCTCGGCGACGTTCGCGGTGGCCAGGAAGAGCACGTCGGACAGGTCCAGCTCCAGCTCCAGGTAGTGGTCCCGGAAGGTGTGGTTCTGCGCGGGATCCAGCACCTCGAGCAGGGCGGCGGCTGGGTCGCCGCGGAAGTCCGCGCCCAGCTTGTCCACCTCGTCGAGCAGCACGACCGGGTTCATCGCGCCGGCCTCCTTGATGGCGCGCACGATGCGGCCGGGCAGCGCGCCGACGTACGTCCTGCGGTGCCCGCGGATTTCCGCTTCATCACGAACGCCGCCGAGGGCGACTCGAACGAACCGACGGCCCAGCGCCCGCGCCACGGATTCACCCAGCGAGGTCTTTCCCACGCCGGGTGGGCCGACCAGCGCAAGCACCGCGCCGCTCCCACGCCCGCCGACGATCTCAAGACCCCGGGCCGCGCGGCGAGCCCGCACGGCGAGGTACTCGATGATGCGCTCCTTGACGTCATCCAGGCCCGCGTGGTCGGCGTCCAAGACCGCTCGTGCCGCGATCAGGTCGGTGGAGTCTGTGGTCCGCACGTTCCACGGCAGCTCGAGCACCGTGTCCAGCCAGGTGCGGATCCAGCTCGCGTCGGGGGACTGATCGGATGACCGCTCCAGCTTCTCGACCTCGCGCAGCGCGGCCTGGCGGACCTTGTCGGGCAGGTTGGCCTGCTCGACCCGGGTGCGGTAGTCGTCGGGGCCGTCTCCCTCGCCCTCGCCCAGCTCCTTGCGGATTGCCGCAAGCTGCTGCCGCAGCATGAACTCGCGCTGCTTCGACTCCATCGACTCGCGGACGTCTTCGCTGATCTTGTCCGCCACCTCGATCTGGGTAAGCCGCTCGCGGGTCCACTCGATCAGCAGGGTGAGCCGGTCTGCGGTGTCGACCGTCTCCAGCAACTGTGCCTTGTGCTCGATATCAAGCCAGGTGGCGTAGCCGGCGCTGTCTGCAAGCTGCGACGGATCGGTTACCCGCTCGACGGCGTCGACGATCTGCCAGGCGCCGCGCTTCTGCAGCAAGGTGATCAGCAGCTGCTTGTACTGTGCACCAAGCTCAGCCGTTCGCTCGTCCGGCGCCGGCGTCTCAATGACCGTCGCCTCCACCCAGAGGGCGTCGCCGGGTCCAGTGACACCGCTTCCGATCTTGGCACGCTGCACCGCACGAACCACCACGGCGGTGCGCCCGTCCGACAGCCGGTCCATCTGCGTGATATCGGCCACGACGCCGACCCTGCCGTACCGGCCCTCCAGCCGGGGCACCATCAGCACCTGAGCCCGCGGATCTACCGACCGGATACCGGACCGCGGGACGGAACGGGCAGCCATGCGGGCGGCGTTGATGGCAGCCTCACGCTCGGCGTCCAGTTCTACGGACACAACCATGCCGGGCAAGACGACGACGTCCGACAGCGGCAGGACCGGCAACGATATCGCACTCATCAAGTTGTTCTCCATTCCAGATGCTGAGACAACCAGTTGGTGGGTTGTCGCATTCCCGGCCTCGTCGTCAGGCCGTCACGGGCGCGTTGCCCCTAGGGGCCCGATGGGCTGGGTGTCGGGACATCGGCCGGCTCTGATCGCTCGATCATCCTGGTGCCGGAAGACATGCCGAACTCGGTGGCACCGTGCCGCAGTCAACTGATCATGACCGGGCCGTCATTCCCGGCCTAACTGAAGGAATAGCGGACGGTCGGACATCCGTCCGCGCCCAGATCAGCGAGCCTGGGCGGTTCCCGTGGGATGAAACACCGAGGTAGAGCGCGGCATTCCAGCACTGATTGCCGCGTGGTGTCGCCGCGAGCCGGATCTTGCGGATGATGGGCGTACTGTCAGCTGTCGATCTCCCCCGGCTGGTCCGGTTCGGGCTGCTCGATTAGCTCCAGGGACTGCACATGCTCGTCGCGCACCCGCAGAATCGCTTCGTTACCACGAAAGAAGACGGTCCACCCGTCCTCGCGCTCCAGCTCGACGTCGTTCAGTGTCTCGCGGACGACCTGTGCTTCGTCGCCGTAGACCATCCGGTAAGTAGGCATAGTGGACTCCTCCCATTCGTTTCTAGCTTGCCGGGCCGCCCTTGGTCACCCGCCCGAGGGGTGCTGCAACGAGCCGGACTCCGAGGCCGCCTGCCAGTCAGTGGGAACGGTGGTGTGGGCCGTGCCGACGATCACTCGTCCCTGGCACGTCTCCGGATCAGCCATCGTCGGAGGATGGGCGCGGTGACGTGGGTGGCACTCGGCTGCTCATGGCTGGCCGGGGAGCCGATGGCCGCCATCCCGCGGTTCCGGTGACCACCCGAGCTCAGGCACGTGGTCCGCGGCCGGCGGTAAGCGCTTCGATCGCCTTCTGTAGGCGGACGGCCCGGATCTTTGGCGTCCGCGCCTTCAGCAAGGGCAGGACGACAAGGTATTGGTCGGTCCTGCCAAGCTGGTCGAAGAACTCCTTTGCCGGCCTGTTCGTGGCAAGCGCGGCCGTCAAGTCGTCCGGGACGTCGGCCTTCCGTTGTGACTTGTACGCCGCTGCCCACCGACCGTCCGCCTTGGCCGCATTGACTTCTGCCAGTCCCGCGGCCTGCATGTGGCCGGCCGCGATCAGCACCTCGGCCCGTTCGACGTTAACCCTCGACCATGAGCTATTCGGCCGCCGACGTGAATACCTCTGCAGGAAGCAGTCGTCGTCGGACGACCGGCGAACGCTGTCGATCCAGCCGTAACACAGCGCCACGTCGCCTGCTTCGGTCGCACTGATCGACTTCTTTGCCGACCCCTTCTTGCCGACCTTCAGCCAGGCGCTGTCCACCTGCTCGTGGTGGGCCGCGAGCAGGTGGGCCACTGCGCCGCGTCCTCGAACACCAGCGCGTCGTCCACGTCACCACCTTCAGAGACCACCTAGTCACCTTGCCATCCCAGCCGCCGCGCGGCTTGAAGACGTTTACGGGAATGGCCTAGCGTCGCGGGCAATGACCGAGACGAGCCCCGGCCGACACCGGGTGGGATAGCCGCGCCGGCTCTCGTGATCCATGGGACGGAGGACTCGCTTTTCCCGCCCGCGCGTGCGGTCGCCCTGGCGCGCGCCATTGCGGGAGCGAAGCTGCTGGTGCTAGAGGGGGTCGGCCATCAGGCCCCGCCACGCTCGACCTGCGAGGTCGTCGTGCCTGCCTTGCACCACACGGCAACGTGAGCCGCGCGACTCGGGTAATCAGCCCTGCAGCGGATTCAGGGGACTGTCGTCGGCCCGTCACTCCGCGGTAGGCAGCTGAACCATCCGCGGCGGCACCGGTGACGACTGCACAATCGAGCTGTTCGTCTGCCCGTAGAGCAGGAAGCGGTCCAGGACGGCCTCGAGCTGATCGACCGCCTCGACGTGGATCTTCAAGAGAAAGCAATCCTCGCCCGTGATTCGGTGGCACTCCACGACCTCGGGGACTCCGGTCACCAGGTCCGAGATCTTCATCAGCTGTCCCGGTCCGGGCCGTACTCGGACCCAAGCGGCTATCGGCAGGCCGACGGCGGCCGGGTCGACGTCCAGCCGATAACCCCGGATTACGCCGGCCTCCTCTAGACGCTGCACGCGGTCGGTCACTGCGGGCGCCGACATTCCGACCTGCCGCGCCAGCGCCGACATGCTCATCCGCGGGTTGTCCGCCAGAGCTCGCAGAATCCGGAGGTTGATCGCGTCGAGCTCAGACCTGGACTTCTGAAATCGTTCGTTTGTTATCGCACGACTCCTCAAGGTAGTCCACCTATCTCGCCTGCAATCGACCATGTCCATGTCTATCCGTCTCTTGAATGCTAAGCAGTGTGAAGACGCGGCTTCCACCGCACGCGTACTTCGTCGTTAGTGCGGTATTTCATTACCTCGGACCGGCACTCGCGGTGCTTCTGTTCGCGCGGATCGAGCCTCTCGGTGTTGCCTGGCTTCGCATCCTCTCGGCAGCGCTGGTGTTCGCCGCCTGGCGCCGGCCGTGGCGAAGCGCCCCGGTCAAGGGGAGGGCTCAATGGCGGCTGGTGCTCACGCTCGGGCTGACCTTGGCCGGAATGAACAGCGTCTTCTATCTGGCGATCGACCGGCTACCGCTCGCGACCGTCGGTGCCATCGAGTTCCTTGGCCCGATCATCCTCGCGGCTATCGGCCTGCGGGGTCGGCGCAACCTTCTCGCGCTCGCCCTCGCGGTGGGGGGTGTACTGCTGCTAACTGAGGTACGCCTCGTCGCGGAGCCGGTTGGCTTCGCGCTCGCGTTTGCCAACTGTGTGCTCTTCATGCTGTACGTGGTCTTGGGCAAGCACATCGCCGCCGACGGAGGCGTCGGCATCGATCGGCTCGCGCTGTCCATGGCGATAGCGGCTGCAACGGTCGCACCCGTCGGCCTTGCCGATGCGTCGGTAGCATTTCGTGAGCCGGTCCTGCTCGCAGCCGGTGCCGGCGTCGGCGTCTGCTCGTCGGTTATTCCCTACGTCTGTGACCAGCTGGCACTCGCCAGGCTGCCCCGCGCGACGTTTGCGCTCATGCTGTCGCTGCTGCCCGCCACGGCGGCCGCGGTAGGTTTGCTCGTTCTCCAGCAGCGGCCCACTGCGCGCGAGCTGCTCGGCATCGCTCTGGTAATCGGCGGAGTTGCACTCCACGATGCGGCCGGGCGACAGCGGCCGGGTGGTCGTCGACCAACTCGAGGTGCTGGCAGGTCACCCGAGCTGGACGGAGCGCTTGGCCATCCCGTACCAGAATCCGTCGATGGCCGTCTGCTGACTCGTTAGCTCGTCCTCACCAGCGCCGAGCGCGACGAACAACGGCGCGAAATGCTCGGTACGCGGATGGGCGAGCCTTCCGGCCGGCGCCTTGTTCTCGAAGTCGACGAGTGCATCGATGTCACCGGCCTGCAGCGCTCGCCTGCCCCACTCGTCGAACTCGGCAGAGAAGCTCGGGATGCTGTCATCCCATCGGAGCGCGCGAAGGTTGTGCGTGAAGAAGCCACTGCCTACGATGAGCACGCCATCGTGCCGCAGCGGTGCCAGCTTGCGGCCGATATCCATTAGTTGTTGTCGGTCGAGCGTCGGCATGGAGATCTGCAGCACCGGGATGTCGGCGCTCGGATACATCTCGACCAGCGGAACATACGCGCCGTGGTCGAGACCGCGGTCCGGCACGTCTTGCACGGGTGTGGCAGCGCTACGCACGAGGGCGCGCACCTTGGCCGCCAGTTCGGGTGCGCCAGGTGCCGGATAGGTGACCCGGTAGTACTTCTCGGGAAAGCCGTAGAAGTCGTAGTAGAGCGGAACAGTCCGCGTGGCTCCGATCGCCAGCGGGGCGTCCTCCCAATGCGCAGAGATCATCAGGATCGCGCTCGGCCGAGGCAGCCTCGAGGCCCAGTCCGCTAGCTGGGCTGGCCAGTCCGGGTCGTCGGCGAGCGGGGGCGCCCCATGGCTGAGGTAGAGCGTGGGCATCCGGGTGCTGCTGGCAGAGGTCACTTTGCCCATCATGTCTCCCGATCGGCGCTTGCGGCACTCCACGGTCCGGCTACGGCCTACAACTAAGAGGTACGCCTACGGCAGCCGAGGGAGCAACAGCCGTGGACGTAACCTCGGGCTGGTTCGCGGCTGAACCGCAGCCCGCGTCCAGGATCGCTGCCCCACCAGCGCTTCGTCACACTGCACCAGCTGCTCGGCCCGACAGGTCGCGGCCGGTCGGGCCAGCTTTGGGGGGTTCCGCGGCCGGGTTAGCGGCTCTTCAAGTTTGAGCGGGCAGCCGCCATTTCTTGCTCTGTGGGCGCCGGCCGTCGGCTCCGCGTGGCGTGTAACCGTACGCGGTCGTTGTCGTGGCCTCTGTTGGAATCCGTAGCTGGCTCGTTTGACGTGTTTGATGACCGAGCTAAGCGCCGCCGAGGTACGCGCCCTGCAGTTGCGCGTCGCCCAGGTTCGCGTCCCTGCAGGTGCGCGGTCCATCGGGTGTGATCGACGTCACTCGAACCTAGCGCAGTGGCGACCCGTGTCACAGCGGTGGATGCGACTTCGTCGCAAGGGGCGACGACAGATACCGATCCGTGCGAGAGGCGAAAACGATGAAGATCTTCGTTGCCGGTGCAGGCGGCAACATCGGGACACGGCTGGTACCGATGCTCGTCGCCCGCGGCCACGAGGTGGTGGGCACGACGCGGAGCCCTGCCAAGGCAGACGTGCTGGCCCGGGTCGGCGCCGAGCCGGTAGTCGCCGACGGGCTGGACCGTGATGCGATGACCACAGCAGTCCTGAAGGCGGAACCCGCCGTTGTGGTGCACCAGATGACGGCGCTGGCCGGGGGTGTCGATCCGCGCAACATGGACAGGTCATTCGCCACGACCAACCGACTTCGGGTAGCGGGCACGGACATACTGCTCGACGCTGCGCGGGCGACCGGGGTCCGCCGGTTCGTTGCACAGAGCTACGCGGGCTGGCCGTACGCGCGAACCGGTGGCCCGGTGAAAACCGAGGATGACCCGCTGATCCAGACCCCGTCGCCTGGCATCCAGTCCACCCTCGATGCGATCAAGCACCTCGAGGCGGCGGTGACGAGCGCGGAGAGCATCGAGGGGATCGTGCTGAGATACGGCGGTTTCTACGGCCCAGGGAGTATGACCGAGCCGAACTCGGAGATGATGGCGACGCTCCGGAAGCGCCGCTTCCCGGTGGTGGGCGACGGCGGCGGTATCTGGTCGTTCGTCCACATCGACGACGCGGCGGCGGCCACCGCCGAGGCGATCGAGCGTGGCCGGCCCGGCATCTACAACATCGTCGACGACGACCCGGCGCCCGTTCGGGACTGGCTGCCGGCCCTGGCCGCGGCGGTGGGTGCGAAGCCACCGCGCCGGTTCCCCGCCTGGCTCGGCCGGCTCGCGCTCGGTCCCAGCGGGTTCGCAATGATGACCGAGATCCGCGGCGCGTCGAACGCCAAGGCAAAGCGCGAACTCGGCTGGCAACCCGCTCACCCGAGCTGGCGGGACGGCTTTCGCACTGCCCTCGGCTGACAGCGACCAGCTGTTTCGTGCCGGGCCGGCCGTGTGCCCGAACGTCGTCCGCTCTCTCGGCCGGGGCGGGCGTCGATCGGGGAGCGCGTCCGTGGATGAGAGACGGTCGCGCATTAGCTCAGTCACCACAAGGCAGACAGCGATACGCACGAGACGGAGGCAGCGATGAGTGAACAAGCACCAATGCCGGGCGAGTTCATCTACGAGCAGATAGCGCATCTCACGGGGATAACCGAATACGGCGTGGCTTTCGACGATCTGGTATCAGGTACGGCACCGCTCCCCACGGAGGGAGCGCGCTTCGACGCCGCTATCGAAGGCACGATGAGCGGACCGAAGCTCAACGGTGTCATCAAGGGCATCGACTATCTCCACGTACGTGCAGACGGCCGGGTCGGGATCGATTACCACGCCGAGATCACGACCGATGACCAGAAGAAGATCGCGCTCGAATCGGATGGCGTTCTCGCTCTGGAGCCGGGGTCGACGAGGGCCGAACTGCGGAACAACGTATCGCTGACGACGGCGGCTGCCGAGTACTCGTGGCTGAACCGGATCCAGATCTGGGCACCTGGAACCGTCGATCTCGCAAAGCGTGAAATCCGCTTCAAGGCATACGCAGTCTGACGTGCGGAAGCGCGCGATGTTGCAGCGACGCCCCGCGTCCGTTCGGGCTGCTTGTCACGCCGGCGAGGCGCCTTGTGGGGATGTCGCGGTGATGCGGAGCCGACGGTACCGAGGCGACTGGCTCTTGGGGGGCCGAGGGTCATCCGGTGTCGTCTCGTCGCAGGGTTCGGCGCCCGCAAGGGGACCCCTCTGCGTACGTGAAGGGGCTGGTGACAGCGTCCTTACCGGCACCTCTACCTAGCGGCGGAGTACCGGATAGCGCAGGTGCGTGACAGACACACCCGCTACCACCGTCGGATCGCCCAACGTCACCGGCGTCGCCGCGAGGCGGTCGAATAGGCGGAGGCCCTTACCGAGCAGGACTGCGGCGAGGTCGATGTGCAGCTCGTCGAGGAGTCCGGCGTTGAGGCACTGCTGGATCGTGTCCGCCCCGTGGAGCCCGACCGCCTTGTCGCCTGCGGCCGCTTTGGCTTGCGTGACAGCGGCTTCCAAGCCGTCGGTGACGAAATGCACGGTCGAGTCCGGGCGTGGCCACCCGTCAGGGACGTGATGGGTGACGACGAAGGCGGGAACTCCGAAGGGGTGCTGCCCACCCCAGGCATCGGCGCGATCCGAGGTTCGCCGCCCGGTGAGCATCGCGCCGATCTCCTCCTGCAAGGCGTGCAGGTGTGCTGCGCTCGGCGCGGAGACGTGAAACGTGAAGTCGGACTTCGCGGTCGGGACATCGATGTCACCCGCGCCATACCAGCGGAAAACCTCATCGACACCGTCCGCGGGATCGGCGACGAAGCCATCGAGCGACATCGACATGATCGCAACTGTCTTGGCCATAATTGCTCCTTTGTTCTGTTAGGAATCACTCATCAACGGCCGGCTGGGCCCGCGGTCTACGCGAAACCGGCATGGGTGGCATCTTTCATCGCCCAGCCGACCCTGGATTTCAAGCCGTGGCATCAGCAGGTACGGACGAAGCAGGGTCACCCGTCGGGCCAGGAACGCCGCATAGAGCTCGTACCTCTTCCGGCCCAGCGGAACGCACCTGCGCGGGTGAACACCTCCCCAGGAGGGCGCCTCTCTCGTTCCTTGGAAATCGTCGTCGGCTTGGTAGACCGGGCCGACGCTGGAAACTCATCGGTGAGCTTCGTCCCTCTCAGATGGTCCGCCACCGTTGCGCGGGTACGCGGACCGAGGGGAGCACGATGCCGCCGACGGCATGCGCGGGCCTGGCCCGAGCTCCTCATTGATTGGCAATACGCCAGATCATGTCGCCAACACCCGGTCGCGCGAGGACCTTGGCGGATTCCCAGTCGGTTCCGTCAGTAGACGTACCACCATCCGTTGCCGAGCGGCTCCCCTTCGGCGAGGTAAGCCGGATACCCG
>JBKOZJ010000076.1:0-23295 GCA_046725875.1 Actinomycetota bacterium | reverse complement strand
GGCGCCGGGCGTGGCCGCAGGTCGCGACCGCGGATGAGGAAGATCGAGACGAGGATGCCGGCGGTGGCGATGAGCGCACCGGCCCAGAATGCCGCCTGGAAGCCGTCGGTGAGCGCTGCGGCCGGTTGGGTGCCGGTGGCCAACCGGTCGTCGGTGGTCGAGACGGCGATCGTTGACAGCAGCGCGATCCCGACGGCGCCGCCGATCTGCTGGCTGGTGTTGATCAGGCCGGAGGCCAGGCCGGCCTGTTCGGGCTTGGTTCCGGCGAGCGCCGCGATCGTGATCGGCACGAACGCGAAGGGGATCGCGATGCCCAGGATCAGGAACCCGGGGAACAGCTCGGACCAGTAGGAGCCGCCCACGGAGACCTGGGTGAAGTAGAGGAGCCCGGCGGTCAGCAGGGTCATGCCGGCGATGAGCGCGGGTTTCACCCCGACTCGGCTGACCGCGGCGGCGGCGACGTTCGCCCAGATCACGGCGGTGCCGGCGACCGCGAGGTAGCCGACGCCGGTTTTCAGCGCGGAGTAGCCGAGCACCTGCTGCATGTACAGGGTGAGCATGAGGAACATGGCGAACAGGGCGGTGCCGAGGATGAACCCGGCGATGTTCGCCGCGGCGAGCGTCTGCCGCCGGAAGATCGAGAACGGTACGAGCGGATCGGGTTGCGCCTGCTCGCGTCGCGCGAAGCCGGCCAGGAGGATCGCCGACGCGGTGACCGCGGCGACGGTCTTCGCCGAACCCCAGCCCCACTGCTGACCCTGGGTGATCGCGAGCACCAGGACGCTGAGCCCACCGGTGACCAGCACGGCGCCCGGCACGTCGTTGCTTTGACCGCGCGCGTCGCGGCTTTCAGCGAGCAGGACCGGCGCGAGCACGAGTCCGGCCACGCCGACCGGAATGTTCACGAAGAAGATCCACTCCCAGGAGAGCAGGTCGGTCAGGATCCCGCCCAGCAGCACGCCGGCGGCGGCGCCGAAACCGCCGACCGCTCCCCAGGCGCCCAGGGCCACGTTGCGCTCGCGTCCTTCGGCGAAGGTCGTGGTCAGGATCGACAACGCGGACGGCGTGATCGCCGCCGCGCCCAGGCCCTGGACCGCCCGGGCGCCGATCAACGATGCCTCGCTCCACCCCAGCCCGCACAGCAGCGAGCCCAGCGAAAACACCACCAGACCCACCATGAACACCCGCCGCCGCCCGGCGAGGTCGGCCAGCCGGCCGCCGAGCAGCAAAAACCCGCCGAACACCAGCGCGTACGCACTGATCACCCATTGCAGATTCTGCTGGGTGAAATCCAGATCCACCTGAATCGAGGGCAGCGCGACGTTCACGATCGCGACGTCGAGCACCACCATGAACTGCACCGCACACAACAAGGCCAGCGCGAACCACTTCACCCGCGGCGAGCCCACCCCCGCGCCGGATCCAAGCGCGCCGGCTGTTGTCGCTGCGTCCTCCATGTCCGTCCTCCTTCAGTCGGGTCGTCATCACGACGAACGCGATCCCCGCGAGGGGACACGTCATCTGCGATAAGCCCAAGCCGAGCCCTGCCAGTCCGAGCGGGCCTGAGTCGTGGCCGCATATTGACTGGGCAGGGCTCAAAATCAGGGTCGCTGTTTGCGACTACGTGGCGCGGGAGCGGGATCCCCGGATCGGCCCGGACTTGTTCGCCAAGCCCGGATTTGGGATCTCTAGCTGACCTCGGCGACCCGGCGCCGCAGGAAGCGGCGCTCGGGCTCGGTGTGGGCGAGCTCCAGAGCTCGCTTGTACTCCACCCGGGCCTCGGCTGCTCGGCCGAGGCGGCGGAGCAGGTCCGCACGGGTCGAGTGGTAGTACTGGTAGCCGTCGAGATCGAGCTGGTCAACGAGGGCGAGCCCGGCCTCGGTTCGGTACGCCTCACCCACCGCGATCGCCCGGTTGAGCGCGACCACCGCAGAGTCAGTCACCTGGACGAGCTCCCCGTACAGCGCGGCGATTTGCGGCCAGTCGCGCGGCTCTTCGGTATGGAGTGCCGCGATCGCGGCCTGGATGACGTACTGTCCGCGGCCGCGCAGCGCAAAGGCGCGCTCGAGCGCCGCCTTCCCCCGGGCGATTTGGTCGGCGTCCCAGCGTGAGCGGTCCTGGTCGGCGAGCAGCACCAATTCGCCCGAGTCGAATCGGGCCTCCCGGCGCGCGTCGTCGAGCAGCATCAGCGCGTAGAGACCATGCACCTCCGGCTCGTTGGGCATCAGCTCGGTGAGCGCGCGGCCCAGCCAGAGCGCCTCCGCTGCGAGATCGACCCGGCCGCCGTAGCCCTCGTTGAAGATGAGATAGACGACGGCGAGCACGGCCGCCAGCCGCTCCGGAAGCAGGTGCTGTCGCGGCACGCTGAACGGGATACCGGCATCCCTGATCTTGCGCTTCGCGCGCGAGAGTCGGCGCTTCATGGTCGGCGCAGGCACGAGGAAGGCGCGAGCGATCTCCTCGGTGCTCAGCCCGCCGAGCGCGCGAAGCGTCAATGCAACCTGTGCTTCGAGCGCCAGTGCCGGATGGCAGCAGGTGAAGATCAACTGCAGCCGCTCGTCAGGGAAACCTGGCTCCACCGTTTGGTTCTCCACGGTTTGGGGGACATCGAGAAGTCGCAGCTTCGCGGCCAGCGTCCGATCTCGACGGATGCGATCGATGGCGCGATTGCGCGCCGTGGTCACCAGCCAGGCGCCGGGGTTGGCCGGGGTCCCGTCGCGGGGCCACCGTTCGGCGGCGGCCGCGAAGGCCTCTTGGGCCGCCTCCTCGGCGAGATCGAAGTCGCCGAGGAAGCCGACCAGGGTGGCGACCACCCGCCCCCACTCGTCGCGGAAGGCCTGCTCGATTGGCGTCCTAGCGCTCAACGACCGGACGTACCTCGATCGCGCCGCCCATCCTGGCCGCCGGGAGCCGCGCCGCCAGCTCGATTGCCGCGTCAAGGTCGGGTGCCTCATAGAGGAAGTAGCCGCCGAGGGCTTCCTTAGCCTCGATGAATGGTCCGTCCGTCGTGAGAGTCCGGCCGCCCTCGACACGTACCGTGGTGGCCATGTCGGCCGGTTGCAGCTGGTAACCGCCCAGGACACCCGGTGTCTCGGCAATCTTGAGGTACTCGCCGATGATTTGCTGCTGCTCCTCCTCGCTGAGGCTGTCCATCTGATCGCGGAGGGCTCCGCCAGGATGGATCAACAACAGGTACTTCATGCCCGTCCTCCTTGGTTGAGATTGTCGCTCTTACGACGCACGAGCAACCCCGGGAGGGGACAGAATCACGCTCCGAGATGGCGGTCGAGGAACGCAACCGTGCGTCGCATCGACGTCGGCCAGGCAGCGAAAAACGTGTGGCCCTCCGCCCGGTACGTGAGTAGCCTCGCGTCCTTGCCCAGCCTGCGCAGCGCGGCGAACGTCTCTCGTGACCATCCGATCGGACAGGTGTCGTCCGCAGTTCCGTGGTGGATGAGGACCGGCTCGCTGACTCGATCGAAGAAGGTTCTTGCGGAAAGGTTGCGCCAGAAGGCACGGTTGCGCTCGGGCGCCCCGTACGCCGCGATGATGCGATCTGCGAGCTGGCGCCGCTCCGGTTCACCTCGGATCCATCGGTTGAAGTTGTCGCCAGCATCCGAGCTCACCGGTGCGAACACCACTGCCGCGTCGACCAGACCCGGTTTGACCACAAGAGCGTTCAGCGTGACACCGCCGCCCATCGACCGCCCGAGCAGCCCGATCCGCTCGGCGTCGAGGGAGCGAAGCCGGGATGCCTTGACCGCGAGCACCGCGTTGATGACGTCCACGGTGTAGCCGAGCCGCAGCCGCATCTCGTTCTTAGGGTCATCGTCGGACTGGGCATGGTTGCGGTAGTCGGTGTGCAGCACTGCGTATCCGTGGCGGGCGAGATAGTCCTGCTCCCGGGCCAGGCCGCGGCCGTTCGTGTAGACATCCGGATCGATATATCCGTGATTCAGGACGAGCACCGGGAACGGACCGCGACCCCGAGGGACATTCATGATCCCCGAGACCGTCAAGGCGCCGCTTTTGTACGTAACGAAGTAGCGCGTGTAGGCACTGGTTCGGGCGAGCACCTCACCAAGCCGAAGCCCGCGTCCGTCGTAATGCCTGTCCATCAGAGCCGGAAGCGAGACCGGGTACCACCGCGGCGCCGGCGTCGGGCTGGGCGGCGGCGCCGTGGTGGCGCCGGTTGCGGTCGCGGCTGTTGCCGAGGTGGGGGGCGCCGCCGACCGAGTCCCCCGGTCCGCTGCGGGCGTGGTCGTACAGCTGACGACGCCGAGCAGCCCCAGCACAACAAGCCACGAACACAGCCGACGATCCGCGTTCATACGTCAATCCTGACGGCAGTTGCATTATGCTTCGAGGTCCCCCGCCCAGATGGGCGGCTGGCGCGCTTCGCTGGAACTCGCTGTTACTTCCCAGACCCCCTAGCGAATGAAGCGGGGTGTGTATCTGAACGGCCCGCTCGCGCTCTAGTAATCAAAAGCGATCAGACGAGGTGGAGGCAGAGATGGCGAACGCGGTGCCCGACAGCAAGCGGGATCCGAACACCCCGGACGAGGTAAGGATCACCGATAAGCCGCGCGAACCACAGCGGGACCCGCGAGTCGGCGTCGATCTCGGCGAGCTGACCTGGCGGGGAACGCCGCCGCACCGGCTGGTCACGATCGGCGACTCGCTCACGCATGGATTCCAGAGCGGAGCCATCTTCAACACCGACCTGTCGTATCCGGCCGTCATCGCCCATGAATTGGGCTGGTTCGACCAGTTCCGGTTCCCCAGATACAACGGATTCGGCGGGCTGCCGCTCAACATCGAGCTGCTGTTGCGTGACTTGGAGCAGCGATTCGGTGAGCAGCTGGACTGGTGGGAGGTGCCGATAGCACCGTTCCGGGTGCGGCAGTTCCTGGACCAGGTGGAAGACCATTGGGAGCGAGGCCCGGGCTCCGTGTATCCCAGGGTCACGGCGGTCAATCACAACCTTGCGGTCTACGGCTGGGACCTACGGGACGCGCTCGACAAGACGGCCGAGTGGTGCTTGGCTCGCCTCCGCAAGCCTAAGGACGACCTCCTGAAGCAGATGGTCGAGAACAACGGCGAGCTCGCTGCGCTGTACGTTCTGCCCACCGAGCCCGAGGCGGCGCGCACACGAACCGTCTTCGACGCGGCCGAGAGCCTGGGCGCGGAAGACAACGAGGGAAAGGCCGATTGCGGCATCGAGACCCTCATTATCTTCCTCGGTGCCAACAACGCCCTGCAGGCCGTTACCGAGCTGAACGTGGTCTGGAGTCGCGACCGCTACGACGATCTCTCGCGCAAGGGCGCGTTCACGGTGTGGCGGCCCAGCCACTTCATCAGTGAACTCGACAGGGTCGTGGCGAGGGTAAAGCAGATTCGGGCCCGACACGTCATCTGGTGCACAGTCCCACATGTAACGATTGCGCCGATCGCGCGTGGCGTCGGAACAAAGATCGAACCGGGCTCACGGTACTTCCCGTACTACACCCGGCCGTGGATCACCGACCGGGACTTCGATCCGCGGCAAGACCCGTGCGTCACTCATCAGCAGGCGCGGGCGGTTGACAGCGCAATAGACCAGTACAACGAAGCGATCGTGGAGATCGTCCGAGCCGCCCGCCGAGATGACGGCAAGGACTGGCTGCTCGTCGATGTCGCCGGCCTCCTCGACAGGCTTGCCCAGCGCCGCTACATCGACGACCCGCTGGCCCGCCCAGACTGGTGGCAGCCGTACGAGTTGCCGCCCGAACTGCGACTGCTTCAGCCCGTGCCAGACTCACGGTTCCTCACCAGCGATGCCAATGGCCGAGCGACCGGCGGGCTATTTTCCCTCGACGGCGTCCATCCCAGCACGGTCGGGTACGGCATCCTCGCTCAAGAGATCATCAACGTGATGCGCCTCGCCGGCGTGGACTTTCGGCCGTCCAATGGGACGACGCGCCCGGACCCCGTCACCGTCGACTTTGCTCGGCTCATTAGACGAGACACGCTCCTCAACAAACCACCAAGCAACCTGAAGGCAGGTCTGGGCATCATTCGCTGGGCGGACGAGCTCGTCGACCTCGTCAAACGAACACTCACATTCCGGATGTAAGACCCATCCCCGTGTTCTGGTACGAGGCACATGGTCGACAAGAGTCCGCGCCCGTGCCACCCTTCACATATCGCGAGTGACCGGACGCCCGGCACTTGGATCAGCTGTCGGCGTTCCGGCCCCTGCAGGCGTGCGTCTCACGCAGGAGGTGGAGCGTGGCCGGCACGATTAGCGTCTTCGGGAGCGAGCGCGCCCCATGCGGCCGGCTAGTCGGCGGCGAGCGCAGCATTGAAGACGACCACGAGGGTTTGCTGATCGACGGCATCTACTATGCCTGTGGCTGTCGTCGGGTCCGCCAGGTGTTCCATGACGGCAGCGCCCAGATGCAAGTGATCCGCCACGACGGGCGGTTGCTGGCCGACGAGCACAGCGGGTCACACGAGGGCTGATGCCGGTGGGTCCAAATTACGATGTCGTGATCGTTGGCGGCGGCGGAGCTGGTCTCCGCGCCGCCATCGCCATTGTCGAGTCAAATCCACAGCTCAGCGTGGCAATCGTCTCAAAGGTCTACCCCATGCGGAGTCACACGGTGTCTGCCGAGGGTGGCGCGGCGGCCGTGATCGCCGAGGGCGACACGCTGGACGAGCACGCTTACGACACGATCTCTGGCGGTGACTGGCTCTGTGATCAGGACGCGGTGGACGCCTTCATCAGGGAGGCGCCGGCGGAGCTGCTCCGGCTAGAGCACTGGGGATGTCCGTGGAGCCGCGAGCCGGACGGTCACGTCGCGGTGCGCGCCTTCGGTGGCATGAAGAAGAAACGCACCTGGTTCGCCGCGGACAAGACGGGCTTCCATCTGCTGCACACCCTGTTCCAGACCTCACTCAAGTACGAGACCATCACCCGCTACGACGAATGGTTCGTGACGAAACTGCTGGTCGACGATGGCCGCGTGCAGGGTGTCGCGGCGATCGAGCTCGCCACCGGCAACGTCGAGGCAATCACCAGCCGGGCCGTCCTTCTTGCAACCGGCGGGTGCGGACGGGTCTACCCCTTCACGACGAACGCCAGCATCAAGACCGGCGACGGCATGGCCCTCGCGTACCAGGCGGGGGCGCCGCTCAAGGACATGGAATTCGTGCAGTACCACCCGACCGGACTCCCGTTCACGGGAATCCTCATCACCGAAGCCGCCCGGGCAGAGGGTGGCTGGCTACTCAACAAGGATGGATACCGGTACCTACAGGACTACAACCTCGGCAAGCCCGAGCCCGGTCCGGTGCTGCGGAGCATGGAGCTCGGGCCGCGCGATCGGCTGTCGCAGGCGTTCGTCCACGAAATGGACAAGGGCCGCACGACCGACACGCCGTACGGCCCGGTTGTGCACCTCGACCTGCGCCACCTCGGCGCGCGAATCATCGACACAAAGCTGCCGTTCGTGCGCGAGCTTTGCCTTAAGTACCAGAACATCGACCCGGTCAAAGATCTCATCCCGGTGCGGCCGGTGGTGCATTACATGATGGGCGGCGTTCACACGGATAGTGACGGTGGGACGCCGGTTCCCGGGCTGTACGCCGCCGGCGAGGTTGCCTGCGTCAGCATCAACGGTGCGAACAGGCTGGGCTCTAACTCGCTGCCTGAGCTGCTCGTGTTCGGCAGCCGCGCTGGCCGGGCGGCCGCAGCATATGCGACAACCGCGCCCGAGCCCGCAGTTTCCATATCGGCTCAGGCCGAAGACGAGCGGAGGCGACTCGAGCGAGACCTGCTGCATAAGACCGACGGGCGGGAGCGGATCGTGGCCCTGCGCGAGCGCATGCACCAGGCGATGGAGGAAGGAGCGGGGATCTACCGCTCGGCCGACTCGCTTGCGAAGGCCGCGGACACGGTCAGCGAGCTGAGGACGCGATACGCCGGCTTGTTGATCGACGACCACAGCCGGACCTTCAACACTGAGCTGACAGCCGCGCTGGAGCTCGCTTTTCTGCTCGAGATCGCCGAGTGCATCATCGCGTCGGCGGCACAGCGGGAGGAGTCGCGTGGCGCACACCAGCGCACTGACTTCCCGGCCAGGGATGACGAGCGCTTCCTTGCCCACTCCCTCGCCGAAGCCGGCCCCGACGGCGCTTGCCGGATCACATATCTGCCTGTGACGATCACCCGGTGGCCACCAGGGGAGCGGGTGTACGGGAGGTAGAGCAGATGGCGGACCAGATCACCCTGGAAGTGACGCGCTACCGCCCCGAGCGCAGCCTTGTGCCTGAGCTTGAGAGGTATGAGGTTCCGCTCCGGACGGACTGGACCGTGCTCGACGGGCTGAACCACATTAAGGATCAGCAGGACGGGACGCTCTCGTACCGGTGGTCCTGCCGGATGGGCATCTGCGGCAGCTGCGGGATGAGCATTAACGGCGATCCGAAGCTGAGCTGTGGGACGTTCCTCACCGACCTCGCGCCCGGTCCGGTTCGGGTCGAGCCGCTGGCCACCTTTCCGGTGATCCGCGACCTGGTCGTGGAGATCACTGACTTTCTGGGGAAGCTCGCTCAGGTCATGCCCTGGATCAATCGTCGAGCCGAGCGGCCGATCGCCAATGGTGAGTATCTGCAGACGCCGGCAGAGATGGACGAATACAAGCAGTTCAGCATGTGCATCAACTGCATGCTCTGCTACTCCGCCTGTCCGATCTATGCGCTGGATCCGGAATTCATCGGGCCGGCCGCGATTGCGCTGGCCCAGCGGTACAACCTCGACTCGCGTGACGAGGGTTCCCATCTCCGGCTCGACGTCCTCAACACGCCCGATGGCGTCTGGGCGTGCACCTTTGTCGGTGAGTGCACGACGGCCTGCCCGAAGGATGTCGACCCGGCCGCCGCGATCCAGCGTTACAAGGTCACCGCGGCCCAGGAATCCGTCAAGAGTTACCTGCGTCCTCGGAGTGCGCGATGACCACGACTAACCAGCGGGCGCCGCTGTACCGGCCACCGGTCTCTCGGCTGTGGTGGCTGCACCGGCGGTCGTACTTGCTGTTCGTCCTGCGCGAGCTAAGCAGTGTGTTCATCGCGTGGTTCGTAATCTTCCTGCTGCTGTTCGTACGCGCAGTTGGCGACGACGAGGCGGCGTATGAGCGCTTCCTCGATTGGGCGGCGAACCCGTTCGTCGTCGCGCTGAACGTCGTCGCATTGTCATTCGTCCTGCTCCACGCCGTCACCTGGTTCAACCTTGCCCCACACGCCCTGGTGATCAAATTGCGGGACCGCCGGGTGCCCCCACGGGTGATCGCCATATCACAGTACGCCGCTTGGGCGGTTGTGTCGGCGGTAGTGGCCTGGCTCCTGGTGGGCAGTTAGATGAGCGGCGAGAAGCCGACTCGCCGACCGATCGAGCCGCTGCTGTGGCTGCTGTTCAGCGGCGGCGGCGTGGTGGCGGCGCTGCTCGCCCCGGTCCTCATCGTGCTGCTGGGTTTGGCCTTTCCGCTCGATTGGATCGACCCGCCTAACTATGAGGACGTACGCGCGCTCGTTCGAAACCCGATTACTCGCTTGGTGATCTTCGGTGCGAGCGCGCTCGCCCTGGCGCACTGGGCGCATCGATTCAGGTACACCCTCTACGACGGCCTGCAGCTCAAGCACTGGATTATCAATGCCGCCTGCTACGGCGGCGCGCTGGTCGGCACGGCGCTGGCCGCGGTGGTGGTACTGACCGTGTAACTGCCCGGCCGGCCGGTGAGGAATGGGCCGAGAATGCAATCAGGAAGCCGGCCGGGACCAAAGCGGCTGGGACCAAAGAGGCTGCGGGAGGGGTTTGGCGTCATGACAGCCTGCATCCCGTGTCACCCATCGTGGGCGAGAGATCACGAATGACCGAGCGCCAGGACCGCCCGGCAGCGACCGCGCCCTTCACCGGTCGGACCGCCTGGGCGCGGAACCTGCAGACGCCGCTGCGGGAGTTCCTTCGAACCGAGACCGGCGGCGCGGCGGTTCTACTGATAGCCGCGGTCGTGGCGCTCGGTTGGGCGAACGTGCACACATCCTCATACGAGACGCTGTGGGGGACAGACCTATCCTTCCGCATCGGCGATCGTGGGATCTCGCAGACCCTGCAGGAGTGGGTTAACAGCGGTCTGATGACGTTCTTCTTCTTCGTCGTCGGGCTCGAGGCGCGTCGCGAGTTCGACGTCGGCGAGCTGCGGGACCGGCGGCGGCTCGCGTTGCCCCTGGCCGCCGGCCTCGGCGGGATGGTAGTGCCGGTCGTCATCTACCTGGCCTGGAACGCCGGGGATTCCTCCGCGCACGGCTGGGGCTCGGCAATGTCCACGGACACGGCGTTCGCTCTCGGCATGCTCGCGCTTGTCGGCCGGCGCTTCCCGGCTCGGCTGCGCTCCTACCTGCTCACTGTAAGCGTCGTGGACGACCTCGTCGCCCTCGCAGTGATCGCTACCGTCTACAGCGAGAACGTCAGGCTGCTGCCGGTGCTGACCGCGCTTGGGATCTTCGGGGTGATCCTGGTTGTACGCAGCCGCGGTGTCCGATCCGGCCCGGTGTACGCGCTGCTCGGCGGTGCGGCGTGGGTCGCGATGTACTTCTCCGGTGTGGAGCCGATCGTGGTCGGCCTTGCGATGGGGCTGCTTACATACGCATATCCGGCCACCCGGAGCGATCTCGAACGCGCGAGCGAGGTGTTCAGGCTCTTCCGGGAGCAGCCGACTCCGGAGTTCGCGCGCTCGGCAGAAGCCAGCGTCATCACGGCGATTTCGCCGAACGAGCGGCTGCAGCAGCTCTACCACCCGTGGACAAGCTACGTGATCGTACCGATCTTCGCGCTCGCCAACGCCGGCGTCGTAATCAACGCGGACGTCCTCACTCGGGCGTACACGTCGCCGATCACGCTGGGCATTCTGTTCGGTTACGTTGTTGGGAAGCCCCTCGGGATCCTTGGCGGCTCCTGGCTGGTCACCCGGCTTAGCCGCGGTCGGCTGCGCCCGGCGGTGGGCTGGGCCGCCGTCGCCGGCGGCGGCACGATCGCCGGCATCGGCTTCACCGTGGCCCTACTGGTCGCGGCCCTTGCCTTCACCGGCCCGCAGCTCGACGAGGCCAAGATCGGCGTCCTATCCGCCGGGCTCGGAGCATCGATCGCCACCTGGGTCGTGGTTCGGGTGACCGCGCTGCTCCCGCAGCCGCGACAGAGCCGCGCGCTGTTGGGCACGGCCGAGTCGATAATCGACCTCGCCGCCCCGGTCGACCCGGACCGTGACCACATCAGAGGCCCCGCAGACGCCCCGGTCACCGTCGTCGAGTACGGCGACTTCGAGTGCCCGTACTGCGGCCAGGCCGAGCCCGTCGTCCGTGAACTGCTCACGCAGTACGGCGACGTCCGATACGTCTGGCGGCATCTGCCGCTCAGTGACATCCATCCCCGGGCGCAGCAGGCCGCGGAGGCGGCCGAGGCCGCCGCGGCGCAGGGGGTGTTCTGGGAGATGCATGACCTGCTGCTCACCCACCAGAACGCGCTTCGAATCGCTGACCTCGTCGGCTACGCCGGAGACCTCGGCCTCAACGTCGAACGCTTCAGCAAGGACCTGCGCCGGCAGACCGGTGCGGCCCGAGTCGCCGAGGATGTCGACTCAGCCGACCTCAGCGGCGTGGCCGGCACGCCCACGTTCTTCATCAACGGACGCCGCCACCACGGGGCCTACGACATCGCCACTCTGTCGGCGGCGGTCAAGACCGCCCGAAAGCGGGTAGCGGTGAGGGCGTTGGCAAGCGAGCCGTGAGGGAGCCGCCGTCACCGGCGCACTCGCCGCCGTGACCATAGCCCGAGGACGGGTGGCGGAGCCAAGCGACCCCGCCACCCGTCCTCGGGTCAGCGTTGCGCGGTGGCGTCGACGGCCTGGTCGACCCCAACAGTGGCCGCCGGTTGACGGTGGTGGGGGGGTTCGATCGTGATGTTGGGCAGGAGGCGGTCGAGCCAACGTGGGATGTACCACGACTTCTCACGCAGCACGGTGAGGAACGCCGGCACGAGGGTCATCCGGACGATCAGCGCGTCGGTGAGGATGGCCACCGCCAGCAGCAGCCCGAACTCTTTGGGGACACGATCGGCGCTGAGGACGAACGCCGCGAAGACGGTGCCCATGATGAGCGCGGCCGCGACCACGACCCGACCGATAGCGGCGATGCCGTGGTCGACCGCGTCGCGGGTCTTCAGGCCGTGCACGTGTTCTTCGCGAATGCGGCTCATCAAGAACACCTCGTAGTCCATCGACAGCCCGAACAGGATGGCGAAGGCGATCGGCGGCACGAAGGTCTCGATCGGCCCGGTGCGGTCCAGCCCGGTGATCCCGAGCAGATGGCCCTCCTGGAACACGAGGGTGAGCACGCCGAAGCCGACGAACGCGGACAGGATGGTAGTGATGGCAGCCTTCGCGGAGATCACGATGGAGCGGAACGCCATCGCCAGCACGATCAAGGTAACCCCGATGATGTAGAGCAGGAACAGCGGCATGCGCTCGACGATCTGGTCGGCGATGTCCTTGAACGCCGCGGTTTGCCCGGACACGTACGCGACCGCATCACCGCCATCTGTGGCGGCCGGGACGACCTCGTTCCGCAGCCGGTCCACTAGTTGGTCGGTTTGCTCGTCCTGCGGGGCCGAGTCGGGGGTGACGAACACGATCGCGACCGTGCCCTCGTCGTTGAGCTGGGGTTCGGCGACCGAGGCGACCCCGGGCAGGTCTTCCACCTGGTCGTGGATCTTCTGCGGCGCCTGCTGGTCTCCGTTCACGTCCACGACGATCGGGATCGGGCCGTTGAACCCGGGCCCGAACCCCTCGGCGAGCAGGTCGTAGGCCCGGCGGCTGGTCTGCTCGGTGGATTCGGTGCCCTGGTCGGCCGCGCCCAGCCGGACCAGGAACGCGGTGGCCGCCAGACCCAGCACCACCGCGAGCGTGACCGGGAAAACGACCGCGGCGTTGCCGGTGACGAACCGGCCCCAGCGGGCGATCGGGGTGCGTTCCCGGGCTGCCTCGGTGTCGTCCACCGGCCGCAGGAATGGGAGCTTGAGCCGGTCGATGCGGTGGCCGAGCAACGCCAGGACCGCCAGGAGCAGCGAGTTCGCGATCAGCACTGTCGTCAGCACGCCCAGCGCCGAACCGAGGCCGAGCTTGGTCACGAAGTCCAGGCCGATGAACGCCAGCCCGGTTACCGAGATCGCGACGGTTACGCCTGCGAACAGGACCGCGCGCCCGGCCGAAGCGCCGGCCTCGGCCGCCGCGTCCCGCGGGGACGCGCCCTCGTGCAGTAGCTGCCGGAAGCGGGTGACGATGAACAGCGAGTAGTCGATGCCGACACCCAGTCCGATCAT
Source organism: Actinomycetota bacterium (assembly GCA_046725875.1). Lineage (GTDB taxonomy): Bacteria > Actinomycetota > Actinomycetes > JAKEEW01 > JAKEEW01 > JBKOZJ01. Next base: position 9,884 of record JBKOZJ010000076.1, on the reverse strand, counting down.
CGATACCAGGATCGGCGTGATCGTGTTGATGTCGGTGAACCCGGCCAGGATGAACAGCAGCAGGAACGCGGTGGCCAGCGCGGTGATCGCCAACGCGATCGGGATCAGCATCCCCACCACGGTGCGGAAGACGATCAGGAGGATGATGATCGCCGCGAACAGGCCCAGCATCTCGGCGGTCCCCTGCTCGGGCGGCGGGAATTCGGCCTCACCGTTGAATTCCACCTGGACCCCGGCCGGCTCCACCGTCTCGCGGACCGCGTCCTCGACCGCGACCACCGCGTCGCGGTCCTCCGGCTCGATGGTCTGGTCGAACTGCGCCTCCGCATAGCCGATCCGTCCATCGGCGGAAAACGACTGCTCGCTGAACGGGTCACCGACGCTGACTACCCCGGGTTCCCCGTCGGTCGCGGCGAACTCGTCCGACTCGAGACGGGCCAGCGCCGCTTCGACCGCCGCCCGATACTGACCGCTATCAAGCCGCTCCCCCTCCGGCGCGGCGAACACCACGTTGAGCACGGCGCCCTGCTCGGCCGCGAACTCCGCCTCGATCAGATCGGTCGCGCGCTGGGTGTCCGATCCGGGGATTTCAAACTCGTCCCGCAGGCTGCCGCCGACCGCCCCCACCAGCACGATCAACCCGATGAAGATCCCTACCCAGGCGCCGATCACCCGCCACGGATGCGTCGCGCATGCCCGCGCCCAACGTGCGAATATCCCTATCGACAACCGTTCATGCGCTGCCTGACGCTCCGATGCATCCACCGAGACGCCGTCACCGTCCCGGGGGCTGTCATCTGTCCTCACTTGATCCCTCCGATGTCGTCATTAGGACAACTTGGCGGCCCTGGGATTGCTTCCTGCCTGTGCGAAACCGGTCCGCATCCGGGCGTTGACGCGCAACATCCCGGCCGGGGCTCGCCGGCAGATCACCGCCTGCAGGTCCCGCGGCCAGCCGGTCGCACCCTCCGGTTCTCGACCCGGATGCGTTTCATGACCTCTCCTCGGCCCGCGGTCTCGGGGCCTTGTCCTACCGAGATGAGCGTTCAGGTGGGATGCACTGCCGTTCATTCCGTAGCAGGATTCGAGTGAACAGGCCGATCCGTAGTGATCCGGCGGCAGCACGGGGCGACCCCCTGAGCTGTCGTGGCCAAACTTCGCGAGACGAACGATGAGGGTCGATCCGGAGGGACCTTGCGACGAGCCTTCATCGGCCGGGATCGGGAGCTAACCGAGCTCCTGGTCGGATTGCAAGACGCCATCGACGGTCGGGGTGGCCTCTTCCTGATTCTCGGTGAGCCGGGGATCGGCAAGACGGCGCTCGCCGATCACCTTGCCAGGGATGCGGCTGAGCGCGGCGCCCTGGTCCTTTGGAGCCGGTGCTGGGAGCGGCCGGGCGCCCCTCCCTTCTGGCCGTGGGCGCAGATCATCCGAGCACTAGCCAGCGAGTACGACGACCAGACGTTGCGATCGTTTGCTTCGCCTGGCCCGGCCGAGATCTTGCATGTGGCACCCGACCTGGCCATCCGCTTGGGCGAGCCGCCGGATCGCAGCCATGGGGTCGAGTCGGATGCGGAGCGCTTCTATGTCTTCGAGGTCGTCGCGAAATGCCTGAAGAACGCCGCGTCCATTAGGCCCCTGCTGATCGTCCTGGACGATCTATGCGCAGGTGATCGGCCGTCGCTCCTGCTACTCCAGTTCCTGGTAGGTGAGATTCGTAACTCACGGATGCTTGTGGTGGTCACAGATCGCGCAGGCGAACGTAGTTCATCTTCGGAGGCCGTGGATGTCCTCCCGGATCTCGTCCGGGCGGGCCAAGTCCTTCGCCTCCACGGCCTGGACCGAGCCGACGTCGGGCGCCTTGTGGAAGACGTCTCCGGCACGGTGCCGTGGCAGGGAAAGGTCGCCACGATTCACAAAGCCACCGGTGGTAACCCGCTTTTCGTGCGCGAGGTGACCCGATTGGTCGCTACCCAAGATCATCTGGATCGCCCGGGACGCTTGACCATCTCCATACCGCAGAGCGTGCGGGCGGTAATACGGCGCCGGATCTCACCGCTGTCCGCCGATGCCGTCCGCGTGCTCGCGGCTGCGGCCGTAGTCGGTCCGGCGTTCGATATCAAGCTGCTTGGTCCAGCCAGTGAGCTCCCGGACGAGCGAGTAATGGGATCGCTCTCGGAGGCCATGACGTTGGACGTCGTGAGCGAGACGTCCGACGCCGTTGGTTCCTACCGCTTCTCGCACCCCCTCATGCAGGAGGTGATTTACGACGAGCTTCCCATTCCGGCTCGCATCCAGCTCCACCGATTGGTCGGCGAGGCGATCGAGCGTCTCCATGGCCGGGATTCGCCGTTCCATCTCGCCCAGCTCGCTCATCACTTCGCGAAGGTCGCGCCGGCGGGCGAAGGCGCAAAGGCGCGAGATTATGCTCGCCGGGCGGGCGACCAAGCGATGGCAGCGTTCGCCTACGAGGAGGCAGTCGCGGAGTACCGGCGAGCCCTTGATGCGATGGAGTTCGTCGGTCCCGACGGTCGCCTGCGCTGCGAATTGCTGCTGTGTCTGGGCGATGCCCAAGCGCGAGCCGGCGACTACCAGGAAGCTAGGGCGAGCTACCTTTCCGCTATAACCAGCGCGAGGCAGCGCGGTGACGCTGACCAGCTCGCGTTGGCCGCGCTCGGCTTCGGGCAACCTCAGGTCGAGGCCGGCGTCGTCGACAGACAGCTCCTCTTGCTCCTCCAGGAGGCCCTAGAAGCGTTGAGCCCAGGTGATGGTCCGTTGCGCGCCCGGGTTCTATCCCGTCTTTCCCTCGAGCTCACGTTCTCGGATCAGGCGGACCTGCGCGAGACGCTGAGCCGCGAGGCAGTGGAGATGGGCCGCCGCGTCGGGGAGGTCGTCTCGCTGACGAGCGCCCTCCGCGCTCGCTGGATGGCGCTTTGGGGTCCAGATGGGCTGGACGAACGGTCGGGACTCGCCGACGAGATGCTCAGCCTCGCCGGACGGACCGACGATCCCGAAGCCGAGCTAATCGGCCGGGCGAGGCGGATCAGTTGCCTGATGGAATCCGGAGGCATTCATTCGGCCCAGGCGGACATTGCCGCGCACGCCGAGCTGTCGAATGAGCTCCGGATGCCCTACCACCAGTGGACCACGGCCTCGATGCTCGCAATGCGAACACTGCTCCAGGGTCCGCATTCCGCCGCGGAGGAGCTGGCTGAAGCGGGACTCGCCGTCCTTCCTGCTCGCCGGGACGCCACGTACGCGCACCTCGCTCAGCTCACGTTGATCCGCTGGGACCAGGGCCGGCTCGCCGAGCTGCGAAGTGCTTGGCAGGAGATCGTCGATCAGTTTCCGCAGGCGAGCTTCTCGCGGGGATGGCTCTGCCTAGCAGACGCCGAACTGGGCAGAGAGGACGACGCCCAGCGCTGGCTTTGGTCACTTGTGGAGGCGGTCCACAGCTTCCCTCGAAATGGAATCTGGCTCCCCGCACTGGCGGTTGCCGCCGTCGCCGCGGCCAGACTTGGAGACGCCGATTCGGCGGCGAGTGTCCTGCCGGTGCTGCGTCCCTACGCCGAGCAGGTCGTGGTGGTGCCGGTGCCGCATCCCGTCGTGTGCCTCGGTTCTGCCTCGCTGTACGTCGCCATGCTGTACGCGACGATGTCACGGTGGGAAGAGGCCGACGATCACTTCGCCGCCGCGATTCGGGTAAACACCGGCTTGGGCGCAAGATCGTTGCTGGCTCGTACCCAATACGAATATGCGCACATGCTCATCCGGTCCGGGCGAACCCAGGATCGGAGACCTGCGCTCGACCTCCTCGAGGGCGCGGAGGCGACGGCGACGGCGCTCGGAATTTCCACGATTCTCAGCGGCATCGGACGACTCCGGGAGCTTGATGCCGGAACAGCCGTCGTCGCCGGTACTCGGCGAACCTCGTTTCGCCGCGAGGGAGAGTACTGGACTGTCATCTATGACGGCTCGGTCGTCCGACTTCGAGATTCGAAGGGCCTCCGGTACCTTGCGACGCTCCTTGCGAATCCGGGGCGGGAGTTCCACGCGATCGACCTGGAGGTCCGGGGGAATGCGGAGGTGATGGCGGGCCCACCGAGGCTTGGAGATGAGGCGCTTCGCTCCGGAGAGCTCGCAGCGCGTTCGGACCTCGGTAGCGCCGGCGCAATGCTCGACGAGACCGCCAAGGCCGCGTACAGGTCGCGTCTCGCGGACCTCCGGGTAGAGCTGGACGAAGCAGAGAGGTTTAACGACCTGGTCCGGGCCGGGAAAGCCCAGGACGAGATCGACCTCCTGGCCGGCGAGCTGGCGCGCGCGGTCGGCCTGGGTGGCCGGGATCGCCAAGCTGCATCCCACGCAGAGCGAGCCCGGCTAAATGTGACCAGGGCCATCCGAGCTGCCATGGGAAACCTCGCTCATGCGAACCCGTCCCTTGGACAGCACCTATCCTCGACGATTCGGACCGGTCGGTACTGCACCTACAACCCCGACCCGCGGGCCGAGATCGCCTGGGAAGCCTGAGAGCCGAGCCGAGCGCGTCTGAACGGCAGTTCTCCCGGTTTGAACGCCGTTGGCATTAGACGTTCCACGGGCCGGGAGAACGCAATGGGGATCGCTGATGAGTCGATCTCAGTGATCCGCGTTCGGATTCTTCGGTTGCAGCCGCTGGCTGGGACCGCCTCGACCGAAGACGGTGCCGAGTTTGTGTTCGAGGGATGGATGGAGCTGATCGGCGCGGTCGCAAACCTCATCGGCTCGCCGCACCGCCCCGACATCGTCCGCGAGGAGGCGGTTACGCCGATAACCGGAACAGAGCTGATGACCGGAACAGATGGGACACGGTCCTGAAAAACGAGGCGTTGGTCCAGCGGCGTGCGGAGGCCGGGCGCGGCCGCTGACGCTCCACATGACCAAGTAACCGACCGCTGGCCGTCAGAATGGCGGGATGTCGTCGTGGTCGGTGCTTTTAGCTTCGCCGTCGGCCGGGCGATCTCGGGTGGTTTCGGTGATTGGGCCGATGGGTTCGGGTTCGCGGGTGTAGATCTTGCCAATCGGGCTGGTCCATTCGAAGTGTCCGGGTTCGGGTTGGACGAGCTTCCACCGGAACCGGGTCTTCAGGTCGTGGTGGGAGATGTGCAGCGGATTGTTGTTCGTCTCGGCGGTGGGCCCGGCTGGGTAGGGGACGGTGTGGTCGATCTGGCATCGGTGCGCCGGCTGCGAGCAGCCGGGGAACACGCACCGGCGATCCCGGGCGATGATCTTGTCGCGGAGGTCTTGGGGTGGCTGGTAGGTGGTGGTGCCGTAGTCGAGCAGCTGGCCGGTGGTCGGGTCGGTGAGCAGCCGCCGCCACACACCGTCGGCGGCGATCCGGCGGGCGATGCTTGCCGGGATCGGGCCGTATCCGGTCAGTTCCCCGGGATGCTCGTCGATCCCGATCAACGTGGAGAACGGCACGGTGACCTGGATGGCGGGGCGGCGGCCCTGCGCGGTGGCCAGCCGCAGCCCGCCGACGCCGTCGTCGCCGGCCAGCCAACCGGTGGCCAGCGACCGGCGAGCCATTTCGACCAGTGCGTCGGCGCGCAGCTGATCGATGGTGCGACCGTCGCCGGGGTCAGCGGCCTTCAGGCCGGCCGCGGCCGCCTCCAGCGCCGCCCGTAGGGTGGCCATGCCGTCCGCGGTCAGGGTCGCTACGGTGTCGGCCATCCCATCCGCCTGCGGATAGTGCACCACCCGCCGCCCGGCGGCGGCCCGCTCGTGCCGCTGCGCCGCTGTCTGCGGGGCGACCTGCAGCAGCGCCCGCTCGATCGCGGCCCGATGCTCGCCGATGGTGCGCCTACCGGCCGGGCCCAACACCAGCGCCTCCACAGCGCGGGCGACCTCGGGGTCGTGGGCGGCGGCCACGTCGGCGATCGCCGCGGCCCGCCGGTAGTCGATCGCTCCGGCGCGCAACGCGGCCAGCGTGTCGGGCAGTTGCTCGGCGAGGCAGCGGGCGGTCCACACCCGCTGCTCTGCGGTGGATGGCGCCAACCGGAGCTCGACTGCGACCTGCGCGGCGGCTGACCGCAGCTCGTCACGGGCGCTGCGCGCCCGATCCGGGACGAACGCCGGCCGCCGGGACAACTCCGCAACCGCGGCGACCTGCACTGCATGTGCCCACCGGGCGGCCCGTTCCGCCGCGGCGACCACCTCGACCAGATCCGCGTCCCCCACCTCGAACGGCGGCAGGGCGGCCAGCCGCGCCGCCAACTCGGGACCGGGCCGCATCTCGGCAAGCTCACCAGGGGGCACCGGCCGATCGGGTGCCGCACAATACAACTCCGGCGCGACGGCGTCTGGCGGCCCACCGGGCGGCCAGTCGTCCTCCCAACTATCCCAGCCGACTTCCTCTGGGTCGGGGTCGGGCAGCCGGGCGAAGACCTCGGTCCCCGGATCATGCTCGAGCACGTCCACCACGCTCACCCCCTCTCGAACTTCTGTTCGATTCTAGAAGACCCCACCGACAGTTTCACGCCCACCGGGCGCCACGGCTGCGGAGGAAGACAGATGACTGGTCGGCGGCGAGGCCGATCGTTCCGAGGAGCTCGTACGCACCGAGGTCGCCTCGGATGCGTGGCCCTCCGGGCAGGCGCCCGTTTGGCGTTCTCACCGCCGATGCTTGTCTTTAGGCTATTGAAGTTTATAGGCCCACTATCTTCATGGCAACGATAAAGCTGGACTAAGATTCGCCCATGACCATTGGACCTGGCCTGCGGGAACGCAAGAAGCAGCAGACGAGGGATCTACTCGAGGTGACGGCTCGCCGCCTGTTCGCCGAGCGCGGCTTCGAGCGGGTCAGCGTCGCTGAGATCGCTAGGTCCGCCGATGTTTCCGAAGCGACCGTCTACAACTACTTCCCGACCAAGGAAGACCTCGTCTACGGCCGCATGCAGGCATTCGAGGAGGACCTGCTGCAAGCTATCCGCGACCGACCCGGGGGCGAGTCCGTCCTCGACGCCTTCCGCCGCTTCATCCTCCGGCCACGCGGCCTCCTTGCCGCCACCGATAACAGCGCCGCCGAGGAACTCGCAAGCATCCCGCGAATGATCGCAAACAGTCCCGCGCTGCTCAACCGGGAAGCACAGGTCCTGGCGCGGTATACCGACGCCCTGACCGGTTTGATCGCGGAGGAGACCGGAGCCGGCGAGGACGACCCACGGCCGTGGATCACGGCCAACGCCCTGATCGGCGTCCACCGGGCCGTCCTCGCGTTTGTTCGGCATCGAATCCTCGCCGGCGAGCGGGTCCCTTCCGATTTGGCTCGTGCCGTTGGCTCGTACGGAGAAGTCGCGTTGGCACTCCTCGAACACGGACTCGGAAACTACGCCCCCAAGCTCCAGGACTCGGGATCAAACCGCGCGAACTAGTGGCGCCGTTAGCCGGCTGGCGTTCGCCGGGCCGTGCGGTAGAGGCTGACCAGCTCCCGGACCGCGGTCGCGTCCTCGGGTGCCTTGTCGTCGCGGTAGCGACCGGTGAAACGGGGGAACCGCAGCGCCAGGCCGGCATCGTTTCGAATCAATCCCCAGGCGGCGGTGTGGTTGGGGGACGGGGTTAGCTCCGCGCCGAGCACCTCGAGCACCATGCTTGGTTCGAACCACACATCGGGTGTACGGCCCGCGTCGACTCGGGCCGGGCGCACCGTCCGCGCAAGGGCGGCCAGCCGATGAGGTAGCGCGGCCATATCGGCGTCGCTGAACCCCGTGCCGCATTTGCAGACGGTCGGGAACGTGTCGGTCTCGGGGTTGTACGCGGCCAGCAGCAGCGCACCGTACATGCCCTTGCGACGGCCGCGGCCCCAGAAAGCGCCGACGACGACCAGATCGAGCGTGTCGCTGAGTTCGGTGCGGTAGTCGCGCTTGAGCTTGATCCATAGCCAGCCGCGGGCGCCCGCTTGGTAGCCGGCCGATGTCGCCAGCGACTTGCACAGCAGACCCTCGCAGCCGTCTGCAATCGCCTGCTCGAAGGCGGCTTCGAGAGACGGCTCGTCGGCGACTTCGGTTGCCCTCGTAAGTTGCAGTTGGGCCGACGACCTGATCGCTGCGGCGAGGCGTGCCCGCCGCTCCAGGTACGGCAGTCGGGTCAGGTCCTGGCCGTCTGCGTAGAGCAGATCGAAACAGAACATGCTCACCGGCACATCACGCATCGCCTCGGTGATGCCGTGCTTGCGGCGTCGAAACATCACCTCCTGGAACGGGCGAAGCTCACCGGAGGCCGGGTCTGCGGCGACTACCTCACCCTCCAGGATCGCCTCGCGTGGCTCCAGACCGCCGTTCAGCATGTCGACAACGTCTGGAAACTGACCGGAGACGCGCTCCTGGCGGCGGGTAAACAGCTCGAGCTGTCCATCGGCGAGTCGATGTGCCTGGACTCGCATGCCGTCGTATTTGTATTCCGCTGCGCATATTCCGCCGAGCTTGCTGAGGATCTCGGTCCCGCTGGACAACCGCTGAGCCAGCATCGGCCGGACCGGATTCCCGGGCCGCACGTTGAGCCGCTCGACGGCAGTCAGACCGCCCTCGACGAGGGTGGTCGCGACCAGTCCAAGGTCGGAGCAGATGTTGTAGGCGCGTTCGAGTATCGGTCTCGCGCTGCGGCCGCCGGCATACACCAGGGCGAGCGCATCCAGGATCGTCGGCGTTCCCACGCCGAGCCGGAGGTTGCCGGTAACCAGGCGCATCAGGTAGCGGGCCTCTAGCGGAGTTGCCTGCTGCAATAGCCCGACGAGCAGAGCGAGCTTACCAGTCTGTGATCCTGGACCCGCCGCCGCTGCGATCTGGTAGAGCGTGTCGACCACGACCCTGACGTCGAGCTCGGCCGGCCGTGCGGTGGCGCCGGCCTCGCCGAGCAGCCGGCCGGCCGTTAGGCCAAGGTCGCCGGTTTCCCGCAGCACCTCGTTGACGTGCTCCGTGGTTGCGCCGGTGGCCTCGGCCACCCCCCGAGCGGCGAGCTTCTCAGCCAGCCCGAGGTCGACGCCGGCGAACTCGGGCGCGATCTGTCCCTGGCATAGGTAGGTCACCGTTGGCAGCAGGTCTGGCGGCGTCTCCGCGAGCAGTGCCGCCATCCGGTCGATGAGCGCCAGGCGACTGGTGACCTGTTCCAACTCTTGATACGCCTGGGCCACGATCTCGTACCGCACGGCACCTCCGTTCGCCTTCCAACAGTTGCGCTCGTTAGAGGACACCCTGCACCAAGAACCGTCGCCCGACGTCAGCGGCCGGCCGCGGCCACGCTCGCGCTCGCGCTCGCACACTCGGCTTCCGGATCAGGTGGGATGCCTGCTGTGAAGATTCCTACCCACTCGTCGCTCACCCGGCCGTCCGGCTCGAAGGCGTGTCCCGCGTGGGCGACCCGAAATCGTGCCCTGATAGAGGGGGCTGCTCCAGATCATTCCGTCGGCCCGGTGAGCGGCCTCGAGGAGTTGTTGCGCTGCCCGACCCGGGCGTCGGGCCGTGGGGTCGTAGAAAGGGAGGTCGACCTGCTGGAGATCAAAGAGCTCGGTTGTCGCACCCGCTTGTTGGGCACTCTCGTGCGCGAGCTTGAGCGCGGCAAGACTTCGCGACGGCGCGGCGACCGAGCCGCCTAGCCCGACGACGACAAGCTCGCGCGCCATCAGCGTCCGAGAGTGGCTTTCGCGACCGACACGGCCAGAGCCTAGCCTGCTCGTACCGGTGCCTCGGCCCAGTTTGGTTTGCCCGCTGCGTGTTGCCAGGCTGAATCCGGCGTCGCTCCAGACCCAACTCGGGCAAACGCTCGTTGCTGGAAGACGCAGCCCGCTCGTTATCGCCGCCTGCGTCGTCTCTGTCGGAGCACTCGGTGTGGTGGTGCAGACCCCGGGTATTAGT
>JBKOZJ010000075.1:0-17259 GCA_046725875.1 Actinomycetota bacterium | reverse complement strand
GACGGCGCCTCGATCTCCGACTCCTCCTCGTCCGGTACGGGAGACACGGCGAACTGGGTTCGGTAAAGCTCGGCGTAGAGGCCGCCCGCAGCCAGCAGCTCCTCGTGGGTGCCGTGCTGGACGATGCGACCGTCGTCGAGCACGAGAATCAGGTCGGCATCGCGGATCGTCGAAAGCCGATGCGCGATAACGATCGACGTACGGCCCGAAAGCGCGGTCGCGAGCGCGGCCTGCACTGCCGCTTCGGACTCGGAGTCGAGGTGCGCGGTTGCCTCGTCGAGCACGATGACGCCCGGCGCCTTGAGCAGGATGCGGGCAAGGGCCAGCCGCTGCTTCTCGCCGCCGGACAGGCGGTAGCCGCGGTCGCCGACGACCGTGTCCAGCCCGTCACTGAGCGACGCCACCAGATCCCAGATCTGCGCCGCCCGGCACGCCTCCATGAGCTCTTCGTCGGTCGCCGTGGGCTTCGCATAGAGCAGGTTCGCCCGGATCGTGTCGTGGAACATGTGCGACTCCTGCGTCACGACGCCCACGGTCTGGTAGAGCGACTTGAAGGACAGGCCGCGCACGTCGATGCTGCCGACTCGGACCGCGCCACCGGTGACGTCATACAAGCGAGCCACCAGCGCGGACGTGGTCGTCTTGCCCGCACCGGACGGGCCGACCAGAGCCACGAGCTGGCCGGGCTCCACCCGGAAGGACATATCGTGTAGCACGGTCTGCGGCGTCGTCGTGTCGAGCCGGGCCACTACCTCGAGCGACGCGAGCGATACCTCGCTCGCGGCTGGATACCGGAAGGTCACGTGGTCGAATTCGATCGACTGCGGACCGCGCGGCAGCTCCCGCGGATGCTCCACCTCGGCGACCATTGACGGCAGGTCGAGCACCTCGAAGACGCGCTCGAACGACACGAGCGCTGTCATCACGTCGACCCGGACGTTCGAAAGCGAGGTCAACGGCCCGTAAAGGCGACCCAGCAGCGCAGCGAGCGCGAGCAGCGTACCGACTGTCAGCTGTCCCTCGATCGCGAGGAAGCCGCCAACCCCATAGACCAGTGCGGTTGCCAGCGAGGCGACGAGCATGAGCGCCGTGAAGAAGACCCGGCCGATCATCGCGATCCGGATGCCGATGTCCCGGACCCGGCCGGCATGCCCCGCGAACTGCTCGTCCTCCTCGGTGGGCCGGCCGAAGAGCTTCACAAGTAGCGCGCCAGCGACGTTGAACCGCTCCGTCATCGTGGTGCTCATAGCGGCATTGAGCTGCATCTGCTCCCGGGTGAGCGCGGAGAGCCGTCGGCCGATGTACTTCGCCGGGAACAGGAACAGCGGCAGGATCACCACGGCCAGCACGGTCACTTGCCAGGACAGCACGATCATGGCCGCGGCAACGAGGATGAGGCTGATGACATTCGACACGACACCGGACAAGGTGGAGGTCACGGCCTGCTGGGCACCGATGACGTCGCTGTTGAGCCGTGAGATGAGCGCGCCCGTTTGAGTACGGGTGAAGAACGCGACCGGCATGCGCTGGACGTGGCCGAAGACCCGAGTGCGCAAAGCAAAGATCAGCCCCTCGCCGACGACGGCCGAATACCAGCGCTGCAGCAGCGACAGCGCCGCATCGAAGACCGCGACCGCCGCTGTGATCAGAGCGAAGGTAATGACGACGCCGCGATCTTGCGGGATCACGCCGTCGTCGATGATCTTCTTGAACAGAAGCGGGGTGACCACGACCAGGATCGCGTCGAGGATTACCAGGACGAGGAAGATCGCGATCTGAACCCGATAGGGTCGGGCGAACGCGATAATCCTCCGGACGGTTCCCGGCGCCAGTTTGTGGGCAACGACAGACTCGTCCCGGCGGTAGGACCGCCACATCCCGCCGCCGCCCCCCCACATCATGTGCGCCACTTCTTCACCGTATGTCTCGTCACCCACGAAACCCATTCCGTCACTTAGGCATATGGAAATGGGCTGGTACGGGGCATGCTGGAGGTATGAAGGGCGATCGCGTGGAGATCGTCGTTGACGCCGGCGGCGACGTGAGGACCTACGAAGTGAGTGCCACCCGGGCCGGGCGCCGGGTGGAGATCTCGACCGGGCGCGGCATCGTCGAGGTTACCGAGGTGACCAGGACCGGCACGCCTGTCCGGTCGGCTCGCTTCATGGCAAGCCGGGTTCTCGCCCTCGTTGAGCACCCAGCCCAGGACCGCCTACTGCCCGGCGACGAGGAGCCGGCGGCGCGCGAGCAACGGCTCCGCCCGTCTGCTTGAACCGCGGCCTAGAACGCGGAGATGCCAGTCAAGCCGCGGGCGATGAGCAGCTTCTGGATCTGGGACGTCCCCTCGTAGAGGGTGGCGACGCGCGCGTCGCGCAGCAGCTTTCCCGCGATGTAGTCGTCGATGTAGCCGTATCCCCCGTGCACCTGTACGCAGTTGTTCGCCGCCCGAACCGCCATTTCAGTCGCGTAGAGCTTCGCGGCGGACGCCGCGAGGCGGTAGTCCCCGCCGTGGGAGGCGAGGTCGGCACACCGCCACGTCAGCAGCCGCGCGGCCTCGACCTCGACGGCGGTGTCTGCGATCATCTCGGCGACGAGTTGATGGCCGGCGATTGGCTTGCCGAACTGCTCCCGGGTCTTGGCGTACGCCACCATCGCGTCGAGCGCCGCCTGCCCGATGCCGACGCTCGACGCCGCGATCGACATCCGCCCGTCGTCGAGCGCGCGTAGCGCGACCTTCAGGCCCGCGCCCTCGGGTCCGAGTAGGGCGTCCGGTCCGATTTCGACGCCATCGAGTACGAGCTCGGCTGTGTCGCAGGACCGCAGACCGAGCTTGCCGTGGACGGGTCGCGCCGCGAATCCGGCTAGATCGGTCGGCACCAGAAACGCCGAGATCCCACCTGCTCCGGGTCCGCCGGTGCGCGCCATGACCAGCGCAACGCCGGCAATCGAGCCGTTGGTGATGAAGACCTTCCGACCGGTCAACCGCCAGCCGGCGCCCATCCGCTCGGCCCTGGTAGCCAGATCGGCCGGATTCGAGCCATGCTCCGGCTCGGTCAAGCCGAAGCAGCCAAGCACCTCGCCGGTCGCCATCTTGGGAAGCCAGCGTTCCCGCTGATCTGGCCTGCCCCACCGGGCGATGGAGCCGGCCGCCAGGCCCAGGTGGACGGAGACGATGGACCGTACGTTCGCATCGCCTCGGCCCAGCTCCTCGATTAGCAACGTGTACGACAGCGGATCGGCACCGCTGCCTCCGTACTCCTCAGGCACGGTAAGCCCGATATAGCCAGTGGATCGCAGCCCTTCCAGGGCCTCGGCCGGGAAGCGCTCCGCACGATCGTTCGCGATCGCCGACGGACCGACGACGTCGTCGACCCAGCGCCGGAACGCGTCCCGCACAGCCCGATGCTCAGCCGACAACGTGAGATCCACCGACACACCTTCCGGCTGGTCCGCCATCGGCGTTCTCGCCCTGGCCGAACCAGCGCACGACATGCAGGAACCAATCACACCAGCCAGGCTGCCGCGGGCTGGACTAGGTAAAGATCGAAGGTAACGTCGCGACTTCGTCTGTCATCGATATGATCGACAACTCTGGCCCAATGAGTCGAACTCATGGTCGGGACGGCCGATGGAGAGACGGATTAGATTTTCGGCACGCACCGCCTCATGCCTCGCCCGGGCCGATGCTTGATCGACCCGGGCAAGACCTAAGTCAGGACGATTGGGCGGCGGCGGCGGCCTTCTTCCCGCGCGTGGCGCCCCCACGCCCCCTCAGCTGCACGCCGGCCTCGGTCAGCATCCGATGTACGAAGCCGTAGGACCGCCCGGTCGACTCCGCCAGCGCGCGGATGCTCGAGCCCCCCTCGTACTTCCTCTTCAGGTCAGATGCGAGCTTCTCGCGCGCGGAGCCGGTGACCCGGCTGCCCTTCTTCAGGGACTCGACCACGGTGCCTCCTCGGGTATTGATCCTTCCCTCCCACCCATGATCACTCATCTTTTCCTGATCGGCTAGTGATTGCACTCAATGGGTGACCACGGTCGCGGAAAGCCCAGGTCAGGTCGCCTCAAATCGGACAGAATGCCCGCTCGCGAAGCGCCGGCTCCGCCACACCAGTCCCCGAGGTGGAGGAAGGCCACGGCACATCGGCCTGATCGTCGATAAGGGCTACGGCGGCCCCCACCCGATCGCGCCGGGAGGCGATGGCGCCCGTACCTGGAAACGAGCTCCAAAGATCCAGGTAGCGGCGGCAATGCCCGCATCGCTTGCCAGGCACGGTGGCGGCGCCTGATCATGTGACCGGGCAGCGGCGCCCCAGCCTGATCAGGATGGGCACCGCCCAATCAGAACGGGGCACCGCCCGATCAGGCGAGGGCGACGAGGTCGGCGTAGCCGTCGCTCCACAGATCCTCGACACCGTCCGGAAGGAGGATCAGCCGCTCCGGCCCGAGCGCATCCACCGCACCCTCGTCGTGCGTGACGAGCACGATGGCGCCCGGATAGCCGCGCAGCGCGGCGAGCACCTCCGCCCGGCTCGCCGGGTCGAGGTTGTTTGTCGGCTCGTCGAGCAGCAGCACGTTGGCGCTCGACACCACCAACGTTGCCAGCGCGAGCCGAGTCTTCTCGCCGCCGGAAAGGACGGCGGCCGGCTTGACCACGTCGTCGCCGGAGAAGAGGAACGACCCGAGGACGGTACGGATCTCGCCATCCGAGAGGCTCGGGGCGGCCGATCGCATGTTCTCCAGGACCGTCTGATCCGGTTCGAGCGTCTCGTGCTCCTGCGCGTAGTAGCCGAGCTTCAGTCCGTGCCCCGGCACCACCATTCCGGTGTCCGGCGGCTCAAGTCCGGCGAGGATGCGTAGCAAAGTCGTCTTGCCCGCACCGTTGAGACCGAGTACGACCACCCGTCCGCCGCGGTCTACCGCCAGGTCCACGTCGGTGAACACTTCCAGGGACCCATAAGACTTCGACAGTCCGCTCGCTGTCAACGGTGTCTTGCCGCACGGCGCTGGCTTCGGGAGGCGCAACTTCGCGACCTTCTCCCGTACAGGCTCGCCATCCACGCTCGCGAGCAAACGCTCCGCACGGCGCGTCATGTTGTGCGCCGCGACCGCCTTGGTGGCCTTCGCACGCATGCGGTCCGCCTGCGCCATCAGGGCTGCCGCCTTCCGCGCCGCATTCGCACGTTCCCGCCGCCGCCGCCGCTCGTCCTGCTCGCGCTGCTGGAGGTAGGTACCCCAGCCCACGTTGTAGATATCGAGCTCGGCGCGGTTCGCGTCGAGGTGGAAGACGCGGTTCACGCAATGTTCGATCAGGCCGGTGTCGTGGGAGATGACGACCAGGCCCCCGGGGAACGACCTCAGGAAGCCGCGCAGCCAGCCGATCGAGTCCGCGTCCAGGTGGTTGGTCGGCTCGTCGAGCAGCAATGTCTCCGCTCCCGAGAACAGGATGCGGGCGAGCTCGACCCGCCGACGCTGCCCGCCGGACAGCGTGTGCAACGGCTGCGTCAGCACCCGGTCAGGCAGGCCGAGGCTCGCCGCGATCTGCGCAGCCTCCGCCTCAGCGGCGTAGCCGCCACCGGCGAGAAACTCCGCCTCGAGCCGCGCGTACCTCCGCATCGCCCGCTCGTGCGTCTCGGCGTCCTCGCTCGCCATCGCCGCCTCGGTCGCGCGGAGCTGGTTTACGACCTGGTCGAGGCCGCGCGCGGACAGGATGCGGTCCCGCGCCAACAGATCGAGGTCCGCGGTACGCGGATCTTGGGGCAAATAGCCCACCGAGCCCGTCCGGTGGACCTTGCCACTCGCGGGCAGCGCGTCGCCCGCAAGCACCCTGGTCAACGTCGTCTTGCCGGCGCCATTGCGACCGACCAGGCCGATCCGGTCGCCCGGCGAGACGCGAAATGACGTGGGCACTAGCAGCTGCCGCGCGCCCACGCGCAGCTCGACGTCGGTTGCTGTGATCATGAGAGGTGTGCTCCGGAATGAGGAACCAGCGACAGTTATGCGGCGACCGGCCGACCGCTTCCCACCAGCAGGGAACCGCCCGGCCGCGGAGCAGCGTCGCTAAACCGCAAGCACGTCCGGCAGTTTATCCGAGGCGGGCGGGATCCGAGGAACGCATTCCCGGTCCGTCAGCCGCCGGCTCCACCGAGCCATGGCAAGGAACCGTGGCGATGACCGTTTTGGCGAGGACAATGAGGTGTGGCTCGTGAAGCTGTAGTTGTCGACGCGGTGCGAACTGCGTCCGGTAAGGGGAAGCCCGGCGCCGCGCTGTCTGGCGTTCATCCGGTGACGTTGCTGGCAGCGGTTCTCGATGCGTTGCTCGAGCGGACCGGGCTGGATCCCGCCAGAGTGGAGGATGTGATCGGCGGCTGCGTGTCGCAGGTCGGCGAGCAGGCGTTCAACGTCACCAGGAACGCCGTCCTGGCGGCTGGATTCCCGGAGACGGTCCCGGCGACGACCATCGATCGGCAGTGCGGATCCAGTCAGCAGGCCGTGCACTTCGCTGCGCAAGGTGTAATCGCGGGTGCATACGACGCCGTAATTGCATGCGGCGTCGAGTCGATGAGCCGGGTGCCGATGTTCTCGTCGTTTCAGGGTGCCGACCTCAACTCACCGCTGCGCGAGCGCTACCCGGAGGGACTGGTCCCACAGGGCATCTCCGCCGAGCTGATCACTGCGCGCTGGAAGCTATCCCGGGAGGAGCTTGACGAGTACGCCGCGCGCTCGCATCGGCTGGCGGCCGGTGCAGCAGTCGCGTTCGAAGAGGAGATCGTGCCCATCGGTGGGCATCGGGTGGACGAGACCATCCGCGCGGACACGACTGTGGACACGCTCGCCGCGTTGAAGCCGGCCTTCTACGACGCCGCGGTCGCCGAGCGGTTCCGGGAGATCGGGTGGCACATCACGGCCGGTAACTCCTCACCGCTGAGCGACGGCGCGTCGGCCGCTCTGATCACGAGCGCGGAGCTAGCCGAGCGACTCGGGCTCCCGGTGCGGGCTCGGTTCGTCTCGTTCGCCGCGGTGGGGAGCGACCCGCTCTTGATGCTGACGGGTGTCATCCCGGCGACCCAGCGGGTCCTCGACCGAGCCGCGCTGACCCTTGATCAGATCGACGCGTACGAGGTGAACGAGGCCTTCGCGCCGGTGCCGCTGATCTGGCTCCGGGAGTTGGGGGGCGATCCGGACCGGCTCAATCCGTGCGGTGGCGCGATCGCACTGGGCCATCCTCTCGGTGCCACCGGTACCAAGTTGCTGACAACGCTCGTCCACCATCTGTCGGCGACCGGTGGGCGCTATGGTCTGCAAACGATCTGCGAGGGCGGCGGCATGGCCAACGCGTTCATCCTCGAGCGGGTATAGCGATCGATTCGGCATATAGCCGCCTGGGACGGGCACATGCACCCCCACAGCTCCACCGTGTCATCAGGACCTGGCGAAAAGGCGCCCGGGCCCACGGTGGAACCGCTTGGTAAGGGCGTCCTGGGAGTTGGCGATGCGGTTCGACAAAGATGCGCAGCTCGACACGTCGCAGGTCGAAGATGTTCGCGGACGGGGGCGGATCCCCGGCGGCGGCAAGGCGATCGGTGGCGGACTTGGCATCATCGGTCTGATCCTCGCCTTGCTCTTCGGCGGCGACCTCGGCGGCCTGGTCGGCACCGATGACCCAGGGGCTGAGGGCGTTCAGCCCAACTCCAACATCAGCCAGGAGTGCAAGACCGGCCAAGATGCCAACCAGTCCGAGGACTGCCGGGTCGTCGGGGTGATCAACAGCATCCAGGACTACTGGAGTGATGCGTTCAGCCAGTATGGGCAGCGCTACTCGCCCTCCAAGACTGTCTTGTTCAGCGGCGCCGTCGATACCGGATGCGGCGTCGCTTCGTCGGAGGTTGGCCCGTTCTACTGTCCGAACGACCAGAAGGTCTACCTCGACCTGGGTTTCTTCCAGCAGCTGCAGTCGCAGTTCGGCGCGCAGGGCGGCCCATTCGCGCAGGCGTATGTCATTGCCCATGAGTACGGCCACCACGTGCAGGACCTGCTTGGCACGATGAACAAGGTCGGTCAGGACAGGCAAGGACCCGAGAGCGGCTCGGTCCGCCTCGAGCTACAGGCCGACTGTTATGCCGGAGTCTGGGCCAAGCACGCTGTCGACACCGGTTTCTATACCGAGCCGTTTACGTGGAACGAAATCAACCAGGCGCTCGACGCCGCGGCAGCCGTCGGCGACGATCGCATCCAGAAGCGGGCCACCGGCCGGGTCGACCCGGAGGCCTGGACCCACGGATCGTCCGAGCAGCGGGCCGGCTGGTTCAACACCGGCTACCAGACCGGCAATCCGAACTCCTGCGACACGTTCGCTGTCGAGATTTGAACGCGGCCGGGGGCGGCGTCTTCCGTCTCACCGTCGTCCTCACGCCGCCGCTTCTTTACGGCAGGTAGCGGGAATTCGTGACCGATTTGCCTCTTTCGCCCGCGTACCGAGCATAAAGCGCCGAACCGCGCGGTGGCCGTCGACGGGTGCGCTTTACGGCTCGGTTATGACTACTCGTACGGAGCGGAACTGGTGCGGCGTGTCCTGGAGCACTGCGAGCCGCGGCTCGGGGACCGTCAGGAAGCGCTCGATAGCGAGGGCAAAGACCGGGCTGAGCCGTAGGTCCGACCGAAGCTGGTCCACGGCCCGCCGGTCGCCCCCGAGCACCACGGCGTCCAGCCGCCCGATTTCGGGCAGCAGGATCCGTGCCGCGGTATCGGCCGCGTCGGCGAGCGACTCCCGGGCCTGCCCTGCCCGGCGGCGGGCGAACCGTTGCTGCGACCAACCCCCGGCCTTGGACCGCCCGTGGACCAGTGCCCGGTCGACTTTGGACGATACAAGCCGGGTCCCTTCGAAGATCCCGGCTGCGTGCCCGCCCAGCCGGACAAGAAGCACCCCGACGACTCGATCAGTCAAGGCGTGGTCGAGCAGCTCGGCAATCGCGAGGCCCGGGTGCTCGTCCGGTTGGACGGCGAGGGGCGGAAAGGGCGGTTCAAGCGTCGCGTCCACACCGTCGACTGCGGTCAGCGTCCACAGCTTCGGACTCTTGTACGTGGAAAGGACGCCGCCATGGCGTTCTCCGAAGCCGGTACACCAGCGAGCGAGCCGCTCCGGAGGCACCTCGACGATGCGCCGGGCGCCGCTCGCCGGCACCCGGAGGCTCAGACGTTGAAGCCGAGCGCGCGCAGCTGCTCCCGGCCGTCGTCGGTGATCTTGTCGGGTCCCCACGGCGGCATCCAGACCCAGTTGATGCGGAAGTCTTTCACCACGCCGTCGAGCGCCAGTTGCGCCTGGTCCTCGATTACGTCAGTGAGAGGGCAGGCCGCAGAGGTGAGCGTCATGTCGATCGCGGCGACGTTGTCCGTCGAGATGGTGATGCCGTAGACGAGGCCGAGGTCGACCACGTTGATGCCGAGTTCCGGGTCGACGACATCCCTGAGCGCCTCCTGCACAGTGTCGACCGATGCGGGTGTGTCTACAGCGGTCATGAGCCTGCCTCCTCTCCACTCCGCAGAGTGCCAGCCGCGTCGTCGCTTGGTCGGGCATCGATGCGCGAGCGTGCCAGCGCCTGGGAGGTCGCGTCCTTCCACGCCATCCAGCCGAGCAACGCGCACTTGATCCGGGCCGGGTATTTCGACACTCCGGCCAAGGCGACCGCGTCGCCAAGCACGTCGTCGTCCGGCTCCAGCTGGCCCTTGGACGCCATGAGCTCGCCGAACACCTCGGCCGTTTTCATCGCCTCGCCGATACTGCGGCCAAGAACCAGCTCGGTGAGTATCGAGTCGGAGGCCTGGCTGATTGAACAACCCTCCGAGTCGTACGACACATCCTCGATCACGTCGCCGGCGAGCCGTACCCGCATCGTCACCTCGTCGCCGCATAGCGGGTTTACGTGGTGCACCTCGACGTCGTAGGGCTCCCGCAGCCCCTTGTTCTGCGGGCTGCGGTAGTGATCCAGGATGATCTCCTGGTAGAGCGAGTCGAACTCGGGCATCAGCGGTCGATCCTCACCGTCGGCTCCGATCGCGGGCTATTCCCGCCAGATCGCACAACAAGACTCTCACCCGAAGAACTTCCGCACCTGGTACAGCCCGGCGATCAGCGCGTCGACCTCGTCGAGCGTGTTGTAGAGGTAGAACGAGGCTCGGGTGGTCGCCGGCACTTCGTAGCGCAGGCAGGCTGGCCGCGCACAGTGGTGGCCGACCCGGACCGCGATGCCTAGCTCGTCGAGCACCTGGCCGACGTCGTGCGGGTGGATGCCCTTCATCGTGAAGGAGATCGTGCCGCCCCGCATGACCGGGCGTACCGGGCCGATGACCCGCAGACCGGGCACGATCGCCATCCCGTCCAGCGCGTACGCAGTCAGCGCCTGCTCGTGCGCCTCGATCTCGCGCATCCCGATCGCCGACAGGTAATCCGCGGTCGCACCGAGCCCGACCGCCTGCACGATCGGTGGAGTGCCCGCCTCGAACTTGTGCGGGACCGCCGCGAAGGTCGACTCCGCCATCGTGACGGACTCGATCATGCCACCCCCACCCAGGAACGGCGGCAACGCGTCGAGCAGCTCGTGGCGCCCCCACAGGACCCCGATGCCGGTAGGTCCGCACATCTTGTGCCCGGTGAATGCGTAGAAGTCTGCGCCCGACTTGGCCATGTTCACCCGCTTATGCGGGACCGCTTGGGCGCCGTCGACCACCACCAGCGCGCCCACCTCGTGGGCCCGCTCGACGATCGGCGACAGCGAGTTGACCGTACCGAGCATGTTCGACTGGTGGACGATCGAGACGATCTTGGTGCGCTCGTTCACCAGCTCGTCGAGGTTGCGCAGGTCGAGCCGGCCCTGATCGGTGAGGCCGAACCAGCGCAGCTTGGCACCGGTTCGGCGGCAGGCCAGCTGCCACGGAACGATGTTCGAGTGGTGCTCCATCTCACTGATGACCACCTCGTCGCCCGGGCCGAGCCGTAGCCGCGGGTCCTCGGCCAAGCCGCTTGCCAGGGTGCCCGCGACGAGGTTGAGCGCCTCGGTGATGTTCTTGGTGAAGATCACCTCGTCCCTGGAGGGTGCGCGGATGAAGCTCGCGACCTTGGTTCGGGCGTTCTCGTACGCCTCAGTCGCCTCTGTGCCCAGCCGGTGAACGGCCCGGCCGATGTTCGCGTTGTGCCGCTCGTAGTGGTCCCGCATAACGTCGAGTACTTGGTGCGGCTTCTGAGACGAGTTCGCGCTGTCTAGGTAGACCAAGGGTTTGCCGTTGACCAGCCGGTCGAGGACCGGGAAGTCGTCGCGCAGCGACTCGGACAACAGACGGGCATAGCCCGCGGCGACCACGGCGTCGTAGGCACCGCCCGGTGGGATGCCTGGCTCGAGGCCGCGCTGGGCCTCGACATCGCCGGCGATGACCGTGACATGGTCCGGTCCTGCGTCGGGCGGGTCGATGACACCGCCCGCGCCACGGCCAGCGGTGCTGGCCGTGCTGGCCGCCTGCATGGGCACGCTTGGCGCGGTGCCGCCAGTCGCCGGCGCCGGGTCCGCCCGTACGTCTCTGGTCATGACGCAACCGCCGTCTTCATGAAGCGCTCGTAGCCTTGCGCCTCGAGCTCCTCGGCGAGCTCCGGGCCGCCCTCCTGGACGATCCGGCCGTCCACGAACACGTGGACGAAGTCCGGGCGGATGTAACGCAGGATCCGGGTGTAATGGGTGATCAGCATCACGCCGACCTCGCCCGTCCCCCGGACCCGGTTGATGCCCTCCGCCACGACCTTGAGGGCGTCGATGTCGAGCCCGGAGTCGGTCTCGTCCAGGATCGCGATGCGCGGCTTGAGCAGCTCGAGTTGCAGAATCTCGTGGCGCTTCTTCTCGCCGCCGGAGAAGCCGGCGTTCACGTCGCGCTCGGCGAAGGACGGGTCGATGGCCAGCTGCTCCATCGCCTCCTTCACCTCTTTGACCCACGCGCGCAGCTTGGGCGCTTCCCCCCGCACGGCGGTCGCGGCGCTCCGAAGGAAGTTGGAGACCGACACACCGGACACCTCGACCGGGTACTGCATAGCGAGGAACAGGCCGGCCCTGGCCCGCTGGTCGACGGTCATGCTCAGGACGTCCTCGCCGTCGAGGGTTACCGTCCCGGCGGTGATGGCGTACTTCGGATGACCGGCAATGCTGTACGCGAGGGTGGACTTGCCCGAGCCGTTCGGGCCCATGATGGCGTGCGTTTCGCCCTTTCGTACGGTCAGATCGACGCCGCGCAGGATCTCCCGCGGGCCGGCCTCGGCCTCGACGGAAACGTGCAAGTCGCGGATCTCGAGGGTGCTCACTGCCTAATCTCCTGATATTCGGTCGTCGCTTGGGCGGCCGGCGGGCCGGTTCCGGTTGCGGCGGGCGCTGGGGGTGGGGCGCTGACCACGATCGGCCCCGGTCGTACGGAGCGGGCATTGGCGCGCAGCGTGCGGGAAAGCTCCTCCTCGACCTTGGCGAGCAGCCGTACCTCTACCTCGGGAACGCCGATCCGGCCGACGAGCTCGGCGAAGAAGCCGCGCACTACCAGCCGCCGTGCCTCGTCCTCGGGAATGCCCCGGGACTGGAGGTAGAACAGCTGCTCGTCATCGAAACGGCCGGTTGCGCTCGCGTGGCCGGCGCCGATGATCTCCCCGGTCTCGATCTCGAGGTTAGGTACGGAGTCGGCGCGGGCGCCGTCGGTAAGCACCAGGTTGCGGTTGAGCTCGTACGTGTCAGTGCCGATCGCGTTCTTGCGGATGAGCACGTCGCCGATCCACACCGTCCGCGCCGAGGCGCCCTGCAGCGCGCCCTTGTAGGCGACGCGGCTTCGGCAATGCGGTTGCGCGTGGTCGACAAAGAGCCGGTGCTCCAGGTGTTGACCCTCGTCGGCGAAGTAGATGCCGAGAAGCTCGGCATCGCCGCCCGGAGCGTCATATGTCACCTGCGGGAACAGCCGGACCAGCTCTCCGCCGAAGGTGACCAGTACCGACTTGAAGCTCGCGTCCCGGCCGAGCCTGGCGTAGTGGTGCGCGAGGTGCACGGCGTCGTCGGCCCAATCCTGGATGGCGACGAAGGTGAGCTTGCCGCCCTCGCCCACGTGGAGCTCGACGTTCGCCGCGTAGGTCGCCGAGCCGACGTGGTCGAGGACGACGACCGCCTCGGCGTAGGGTTCGACGTCCACGACGAGGTGCCCGTACCCCAAGGACGGAGTCGTTTCCGCGCCGGTCCCAGCGATTCGCTTCTCTCGGCTTGGCACGTCCTTCAGCGTCGGTGGGATCTCGCGGATCGTGGTCGGGGCGGACGCCTTCGTGTCCCGGGGCACGGTGACGATGACAGCCTGGGTGAACGATGACCAGGCGAGCGCGGCCACCCGGTCGGTCGGCACGGCGGTGCGGCCGATGCGCGGGTCGTCCCGGTCGACGAACTCGACCTTCACCTCGGGTGCGGCGTCGATCTCCGTGGGCAGCGGCGGCGCCGGCTGGGGGTCGAGCTGGTGCAGCCCGCGAAGCCGCCGGGCCGGGGTGAAGCGCCACGCCTCCTCCCGGCCCGACGGGATCGGGAACGCGGCTGGATCGAACGACGCGAAAGCGTGCAGCGCACTCCCGGTCGACGTCCGTCGATGGCCGTCGTCGCGGCCCAGCTCCTCCGGGCCATGCGAGTGCTCCGTGACCGCCACCCCGGTCGGATTGGTCGTGTCGGTCACGGTCAGCCCACCGCTCCTTCCATCTGCAGCTCGATCAGCCGGTTCAGCTCCAGCGCATACTCCATGGGCAGCTCGCGCGCGATCGGCTCGACGAAGCCGCGCACGATCATCGCCATCGCCTCGTCCTCGGTGAGGCCGCGGCTCATGAGATAGAAGAGCTGATCCTCGCTCACCTTCGAAACGGTGGCCTCGTGTCCCATGGCCACGTCGTCCTCGCGGACATCGACATACGGGTAGGTGTCGGAGCGGCTGACCGTATCGACCAGCAACGCGTCGCACTTGACCGTCGACTTGCTGTGGTGGCTGCCCGGCTGCACCTGGACGAGGCCGCGGTAGGAGGTCCGGCCGCCAGCCCGGGCCACCGACTTGGAGATGATCGTCGACGACGTGTGGGGTGCCGCATGGACCATCTTGGCGCCCGCGTCCTGGTGCTGACCCTCGCCGGCGAACGCAATCGACAGCGTCTCGCCCTTGGCGTGTTCGCCCATCAGCCAGACGGCCGGATACTTCATAGTGATCTTCGATCCGATGTTGCCGTCGATCCACTCCATCGTCGCGCCCTCGTGGGCGAAGGCCCGCTTGGTGACGAGGTTATAGACGTTGTTCGACCAGTTCTGGATGGTCGTGTAGCGGCAGCGCGCGTTCTTCTTGACGATGATCTCGACGACCGCCGAGTGCAGCGAGTCGCTGCTATAGATCGGCGCGGTACAGCCCTCGACATAGTGCACGTAGGCGTCCTCGTCGACAATGATCAGCGTCCGCTCGAACTGCCCCATGTTCTCGGTGTTGATCCGGAAGTAGGCCTGCAGCGGGATCTCCACATGCACGCCCTTTGGCACGTAGATGAAGCTGCCACCGCTCCACACCGCGGTGTTCAGGGACGCGAACTTGTTGTCGCCGGCCGGAATGACCGTGCCGAAGTACTCCTTGAACAGGTCCTCGTGCTCGCGGAGCCCGGTGTCGGTGTCGAGGAAGATGACGCCCTGCGACTCGAGGTCCTCCCGAATCTTGTGGTACACCACCTCGGATTCATACTGGGCCGCGACGCCGGCGATGAGTCGTTGCTTCTCTGCCTCGGGGATGCCGAGTTTGTCGTAGGTGTTCTTAATGTCAGCGGGCAGCTCGTCCCAAGTCGTCGCCTGCTTCTCAGTCGAGCGCACGAAGTACTTGATGTTGTCGAAGGCGATGTCGGAGAGGTTCGCACCCCAGGTCGGCAACGGCTTCTTCTCGAACAGCCGCAACCCCTTCAGCCGCCGCTCGAGCATCCATTCCGGCTCATTCTTCCTCGCCGAGATGTCGCGCACGACGGCCTCCGACAGGCCGCGCTGTGCGCTGGCACCCGCAACGTCGGGGTCGGCCCAGCCGAACTTGTACCGGCCGAGTCCCTCGAGCTCAGGACGCACGCTTGTGGTCATCAGGAGATCTCCTTAGCGGGATCTAGCTGTTCGTTGGCTGCTGCCGTCGCTGCTTCTCGTGTACGGGCACCGGCAACGCGCGGTGGTGCTGAAGCGACGCCGGTACGTGTTTTCGGCATTCTGTCCGCCAGGTCCGACGGTCTCGCCCGGTCCGGGATGTAGGTGGTGCACACGCCGTCGCCGTGGGCGATCGTTGCGAGCCGCTGGACGTGAGTGCCGAGCAGCCGCGCGAACACCTCGGTCTCGGCCTCGCACAGGACCGGGAACTGCTCGGCCACATGCGCGACCGGGCAGTGATGCTGGCACAGCTGCTCGCCGCCCCGACCCGGCGCCGACGCTGTAGCGGCAGCGTAGCCGTCAGCGGTCAGCCGCTCCGCGAGCACCATCGCCTTGCGGTCCGCCGGCGCTGCGGCCACGACCGGACGGTAGCGTTCCTCGAGCTCGCTGACCCGGATCCGCGCGAACTGCGCGACCAGCTCGTCGCCACCGCTTTCCCGGATGAACCGTAGGGCGCTGGCCGCGAGGTCGTCGTACGCCTGGAAGAAGGCGTCCCGACCGGTGCCGGTCAATGCGAACACCTTTGCGGGCCGACCCCGGCCGCGGGGTCCGTACACCCGCTGCTCTCGCGCCTCGATCACGCTTTCGGCGAGCAACGCGTCGAGGTGGCGGCGGATCGCGGCCGGCGTAAGGCCGAGCCGCGCCGCGAGATCGGCTGCCGTCGATGGTCCGTGGGCCAGAATGGACCGAGCCACTCGCTCGCGGGTCGAGCCGTCCGCCACGCTCAGTGCTGGATCGGCCCCCGTCTGCTGCCGAGCGGCTTCCAGCCCCCTCCCGGCGGCGATACGGGGAGTGTCCCCGAGCAGGACAGTTTTCACAACACCATTGTTGCCTAATTCGCTCGGCCGGCGCTACTCGACACCCCGTCCATCGGACCGTGACTCTGATCACGCAGCCAAGGCTTGCCTAACCTCGCTCCCGAGTCGGCAGTGACCCAGACCGCCGCTCGTAGACTCTCGGCGTGATCTCGGGTCATGAGCCCGGGGGGACGACCCCCAGGAAGCCCCGGTCGGCTGTCGGCCGCGGCGCTCTGGGCAGGTCATCCGATTGGGCCGTCGAGGTGCGCCGGCTGGTAAAGCGCTATGGCGCAGTCGTTGCGGCTGACAAGATCTCGCTGCGGGCCGAGCGTGGGTCGGTCACCGCGGTTCTGGGACCGAACGGCGCCGGCAAGACCACGACGATCGAGACCTGTGAGGGATTCCGGCGACCCGACTCGGGCACCGTGCGCGTTCTCGGCCTGGACCCCATCGCCGATGCCCGCCGGTTGCGCCCACGGGTGGGCGTGATGTTGCAGGAGGGTGGCGGGTATCCGGGTGCGCGACCAGGCGAGCTCCTCAGCTACGCCGCCGAGTTGTACGCACACCCGCTCGACCTGCAGGACCTCGCGGACCGGCTCGGTATCGACCTTCGCTCGCGCACGGCCTATCGACGGCTGTCCGGCGGTGAGCGTCAGCGGCTTCATCTGGCGCTCTCCCTGGTCGGCCGGCCTGAGCTGATCTTCCTCGACGAGCCGACGGCGGGCATGGATGCGCATGCCCGGCGGACTACCTGGGATCTCGTGGGTGAGCTCCGCCACTCGGGCGTGACGGTGATCCTCACGACCCACCTGATCGAGGAGGCCGAGCGGCTGGCAGACCAGATCGTGATCATTGATCGTGGCCGGGTGGTCGCGGCGGGCACGCCGGATGAGCTGACCGGAACCACGGCCGACCGGGTGCTGACGTTCCGCGGCCCAGTCGGTCTCGACCTCACCTCGCTCGCCGCCGCGCTGCCCGCTGATGCGACCGTGGACGAGCCGCTGCTCGGCACGTATCGGGTGCAGGGCGACATCGACCCGGCATTGCTCGCAACCGTGACGGCCTGGTGCGCGTCCAACGGTGTGCTCCCCGATCGCATCACTACTGGGCGCCGGTCGCTCGAGGAAGTCTTCCTCGACCTAACCGGGCGCCCGCTAGGCAATCCGCCATGGGCGTCTGCTCCCGCGCGGGGCGACAACCTTCCTAGGTCTTCGCCCGATGAGCCGCGTCGCCGGGCAGGTTAAGTCATGTACGAGCCAAGGCCAGGC
>JBKOZJ010000074.1:0-31096 GCA_046725875.1 Actinomycetota bacterium | reverse complement strand
AGTGTTGGGCGACATCGAGCTTCGTGACGCCAACGTCCGCGAAGTAGACCTTCTCCGGATTTGAGATCCGGACCTTCCGCTGCCCAACCTCGAGCTCGATCGCAGTCGCCGCCATATGCAGGACGTTAGCGCGGCGCTCCGACCGGCGGCCGGTGCCTCCCGGCAGGCGTTGCCCAAGGACAGGGCGACTGTCCAGGTTCCGCCGCAAGACGGTGTTTCGTCGTCGCCAACCATTGGAGGAGCAAGGGCGGGACTCCCCGCTCTTCGGTCAGTTCCAGCCGCAAAGGCTCGTGACCGAGCCGCAGCGCGTGTCGCAGGCGACGGTGGTGGCGGGCTTCGTCGACAAGTTGCTCTCCATCCAGCCGGACGCGCGGGTCGTCGTGGCCGGCGACCTCAACGACTTCCCGGGGCTCGTCGACCTGCCGGGAGGACTGCCGGTGGAGCAGCGCTTGGGGCTGGCATCAGGGCAGGGCGGCGACGATCTCGCGCAGCGGCCGCCGCCGCCCGCTGTAGAAGGGCACCTCCAGCCGGGTATGGCGGCGAGCCTGCGCGCCCCGCAGATGACGCATGAGGTCGGTAATCCGGTGGAGATCGTCAGCCTCGAACGCGAGCATCCATTCATAGTCGCCCAGCGCGAAGCTGGCGACCGTGTTCGTCCGGACGTCCGGGTATTCACGGGCCATTCGGCCATGCTCGGCGAGCATCTCCCGCCGGTCCGCAGGGTCGAGTAGATACCACTCGTACGACCGGACGAACGGGTAAACGCACAGATATGCCCGCGGCTCCTCCGCGGCGAGGAAGGCCGGCACGTGGCTCTTGTTGAACTCCGCCGGGCGGTGCAATGCGAGCTGCGACCACACCGGCTCGCTAGCCCGGCCGAGCCGAGTACGGCGGAAGCGCGAATACGCCTCCTGTAGGTCGTCGCTGCTCGGTGCGTGCCACCAAATCATGTAGTCGGCATCTGCGCGCAGGCCAGCGATGTCGTACACCCCGCGGACGACCACGTCCTTCGCGGCGATCTCGTCGACGAGCTGCTCGATCTCGATGGTGACCGGTCCGCGCTCGTCGGGGAGGCGCTCGGCGTCGGTGCGAGCCCGGAACACCGACCACATCGTGTACCTGATCATGTTGTTCAGGTCACGTGCTTTGGGACGGGCCTTCCGCCGGGCTGCCTCCTCCTCCGCAGCGGCCGGCTCCATCGCCGTCATCCGGGGCTGTCCGTGATGTGCTTGGCTCACCGCTCCACCCTATGTACAGACGAAAGCTCATTGATTACGGACTCCGCGGCCAAGCGCGCGGTCGCGATGCACGCCGGTACTCCGACGCCGTCATAGGCTGCGCCGCACAGGACGAGGCCAGGAACGGCGGCGACCCCGTCTCTGATCCGGCGCACCCGGCCGAGATGACCCACGGCATACTGTGGCAGCCCACCACCCCACCTCGTCACGGACGCATCCACCGGTGTGCCGCGAACCCCGGCAAGCTCGCGGAGCTCCCCGGCGGCGAGTTTCACCAGCTCTGCGTCATCGCGCTGCAGATCCTGCTCCTCGCCATAGCGACCGATCGAGACGCGGACGACTATCGTTCCGGGCTCGGCGGCGGCGACCCACTGCCACTTTTCCGAGCTGAAGGTCACCCCCTTCGCGATCCGTCCCTCAATCGGCGGGACCAGGAAACCGCTACCTGTCCGGACCCCCCCAAAGGCCGCGTGCGGGTAGGCGAGCGTGACAAGCGCGACGCTGGCATAGTCGATCGACGCGAGTTCTGCGGCCACGGCGGGCAATTCGGCGTCGAGCAACCGCGCCGCCGGGCGAGCTGGTACGGCGATCACGACGGCATCCGCGGTGATGGCCTCGGGCGCCCGGGCCGAGCCGGCGGTAAGCACCCAGCCAGCCGGTGTACGGCGGAGGGCGCGCACGGTCACACCGGTGCGGATCTCCGCGCCCGACGCCTCGGCGACGGCCACCGCAAGTCGCCCGACGCCGCCGGGAAGCCCAATGAAGACCGGGCCATTGCCGGTTTGGACCGCGGTGGAGCGTACATGCCTCGCAGCTTCGATCAGCGATCGGCGCTCGCGGGCGGCGGCCGCGAGATCCGGCATCGTCGCGCTGAACGACAACATGTCGGCCCGACCCGCGTAAACCCCGCCGAGGATCGGCTCGACCAGTCGGTCGACGACCTCCCGACCGAGCCGGGAGGAGACGTACGCGCCAGCGGAGGTGTCCTCGTCGATGCGAGTGCGCGGCAGGACATGGTCGAGCGGCAGGCGGGCGGCACCCGCCCTGGAGAGCAATCCACTCCCGACAATCGCGGTTATGTCGGCCGGGACGCCCATCACCTGACCGGCCGGGATCGGATGGAGTTCACCGTGGGACCAAATCGCGGCTGCTGTCGTGTGCGGATGTATCACTTCGTCGCCAAGACCCACAGCCTGGATGAGCTCCACCGCCTCCGGACGGCGGGCGAGCAGCGCCTCGGCGCCGAGGTCGAGATAGATACCGCCAACCTCGCCGAGCCGAAGCTTTCCGCCAACGACCGGGCTTGCCTCCAAAACGGTTACGGCAGACCGCGCGCCGGTCGGGCTTGCCTGGCGCAGAAAGAACGCGGCGGCGAGACCCGCGATGCCGCCGCCGACCACCACGACGTGCCGACCCTGCTCACCGGTGCCCACACCGCCACGATGCCAGATCGTGACGCAACCGCGATCCCGCGGCGGGAACCGGTCCATCGCCCGCGATGGTCGCAGTCACGACGCCGGCCGGGGGCTGCTCCTCCGTCCATCCCCTCGACCGCGTCACGAGCCGGGACAAGCGTCCCGGACGACAATCAGGAACCACCGTGAGTGGGGTGACGGAAATGAGTAGACGGAGGCTACATGCCATCGGTCTCATCGGTGTTGCGCTCGCTCTGTCGATCGCCTTGGCGAGCTGCGGCGGCGGCAGCGGCGACACCGGGGCGGCCGGTGGAGCGCCTGGGGTCGAACCAGGCGGTGCGCAGCCAGGAAGCGGCGATGCCGGGCAGGAAGCGGCGACCGGCTCCGCGCCCGCCGGCAGCGCCGCGAACCGCAATGCCAGTGGTGCATTGCTGCAGGAGCAGAAGCTCATCCAGACCTCGGACCTGAGCGTCGAGGTCACAGACGTGACTAGGGCAGTTCGGGCGGCGGAGGACACAGCGCTCGCAGCCGGTGGTCGTGTTGAGTTCGAGCAGACATCGTCCGGCACCGGCGACGGGTCAGGTTCCGACGATCGCATCACGTCGGCCGACCTCGGGTTGCGCGTGCCGCCAGACGCCTACGAGCGGACGGTTCGCGAGCTTACGAGCCTAGGTAGGCTGCTTAGCCAAGGCCGGGACACCAAGGACGTCACACAGCAGTTCGTGGACGTGCAGAGCCGGATCGAGACCCAGCGGGCAAGCCTGGACAGGGTGCGTGTGCTGCTCTCCCGCGCGACGAAGATCGGCGACGTGGTAGCGATCGAGAGTGAGCTCTCCCGTCGCGAGGCTGACCTCGAGTCGCTGCTCGCTCAGCAAAAGGCGCTGGCCGAGCAGGCCGACCTGGGGACGATCAAACTGCACCTCGCCGCGACGGGCGACCAGCCGGCGGGGGAAGAGAAGGAGACCGAGCTCGGCTTCCTCGCCGGATTGCGGAACGGCTGGCGGGCCTTCACCGGCTTCGTTGGCGTCGTGCTGCTCGTCGTCGGCGCCCTGCTGCCCTTCATCGTCGCCGGCGTGGTGGTCGCCGCCGTCGCGTTCCCGCTGATCCGTCGCCACCGGCAGCCTCGACCTGCCAAGGCGGCAAACGCCGACAACGCACCCCTGTCCAGCTAGCTAGTGCATCCGGCTGTAAGGCGCGTTCGCTCCGTCTTCGGCCGCTTAAGGTGCCCCTCGTTCTGACCTCTCGAATGAGGGGCACCTTCATTCGCCCGGGTGCACGGCTGACGCGGTGTGGACGAAGTCGACGAGGCGGGCGAGAACGTCGGGATCGGTGTCGGGCAGCACGCCATGACCGAGGTTGAAGATGTGTGCGTCGGCTGCCCGCCCGGCGTTTAGCACCGAGCGAGCCCGCACCGCGACGACCTCCCAGGGCGCGAAAAGCACGGCCGGGTCGAGGTTGCCCTGGACCGCCCGGCGGGGGCCGATCCGCCGCGCGGCCTCGTCCAGCGGCAGCCGCCAGTCCACGCCGACGACGTCCGCGCCCGCCGCGGCCATCAGGCCGAGCAGCTCCGCCGTACCTACCCCAAAGTGGATCTTCGGTATGCCCTCGACGGCGCGAAGGACCGCGGCCGAGTGCGGGTAGACGTACTCCTCATAATCGGACGCGGGCAGCACGCCGGCCCAGGAGTCGAAGAGCTGTACGGCGCTCGCGCCCGCCTCGACTTGGACGCGGAGGAATTGGCCGGTAATGACCGCGAGCCGTTCGAGGAGTGCGTGCCACAACAGCGGGTTCCCGTACATCAGCGCCTTGGTCCGTTCATGGTGTTTCGACGGACCGCCCTCGACCAGATAAGTCGCGAGCGTGAACGGCGCCCCGCCGAAGCCGATCAGCGGCGTGCTGCCCAGTTCGCCAACCAGCGCCTGGACGGCTTCGGTGATGTACGGCACGTCGTCCGGCTCGAGCGGCCGCAGCGGGGCGAGGTCTGCGTACTCCCGGATCGGAGCCGCGACGACCGGCCCAATGCCGGGTTCGACCTCCACATCGACTCCGACCGCGGCCAGAGGCAGCACGATATCGCTGTAGAGAATCGCAGCGTCTACTCCGTACCGCCGCACTGGCTGCATTGTGATCTCGGTGACAAGCTCTGGGCGCCGGGCCGACTCCAGCATCGGCACCCCCGCCCGTAGCCTCCGGTACTCCGGCAGCGACCGGCCCGCCTGCCGCATGAACCAGACCGGCGTGTACGAGACCGCTTCGCGGCGGCAGGCTCGGACGAACGCGGAGTCGGGCGGCGCGTCACTCACGGACGCATCCTCCCAGACCGCACGGAGTCGCCAGCCACGCGCGGGCGCCGCGTACGCCCTCCTAACGGCGCGGGCGCAGCACAGAAACGTCTGGGGCCGCGGGGGGCAGACCCGCGACCGTGCAGAGCAGGTCACCCCACGCGGCAAGATGCGAGCCGAGCTCCGCGTCCGCCGGCGTCCATGACGCCCGGATCTCCACCTCGGCGGCCGGCGGCTGCCCGGCAAGACCACCGAATCCTTCTGATGCAACGCGGGTGACGGTGCCGCTGGCGGCAACGTACGACGCGCCATGCGCCGTCAGCGCCTCGGTCAGCCAAGTCCAGCCGACCTCTGGGAAGAGCGGGTCACCCGCGATGTCCGGCTCGAGTGGCGCATGCACGAAGGTGACAATGCGAAAGGTGCCCGCCCATTCGTCGTGGCCGGCTGGATCGTGAAGCACGACGAACCGGCCGGACGCGAGCTCCTCACCGTCAATTTCCACCTCCGCGGTAAGCGCGAGGGTATAGGGCGCCAGCCGCGGCGGTGCCGGCGCGCGCTCGACCGTTATCTCGGTTCGCAGCTCGGCGTGGTCCAAACTCGCCAACGCCTGCTGGAAAGGCCCGGTGGACATCTCGAGCTCGCCGGCGGTCATGGTCCGAGAGCGTACGTGCCGGCCCGGCCCGACCTCGGGAGGTATGCCCCACGGCGTGTCTTGCCGAAATCGCTGCTCAAGGTTTGCCGGTAGGACGCCGATCTAATGTGGGAGGTCATACCGCGGAAGAGTAACCGCGCCGTCCGCGACGCGGCCGCCGAGCTGGCAGACGGCAGCGAAGGGGGAGGAACGGTGACTGTAGTTGTCGACCCGCACACCATCGCTCTGGCGCTCGCGCCAACGCGGTTCAGCGCGATGGTCGTCGTACCCGATCCATATGCACGTGCGCAGGTCGTGCGCCGACTCCGCGCGCTTGGCGCCCGGGAGGTCGTTGAGGCTGCGAGCCTCCTTCAGGCGAGAGCCTGGGCCCGCACGTCGGGGCCCCGCGACCTCTGCATCGCGGATATCGCACTGCCCGACGGGAACGGGCTCGCGCTCCTCGCCGAGCTGCGCCGTAACGGTTGGCACGGCGGCGTCGGAATGTCCGCGGTCAGCGACCTCAGGATGGTCATCGCCGCTCTCAACGCCGGGATCAAAGGCTTCATCCTCGCGCCGCACCGTGCCCCCAGACCGATGCAGCCGAGCCGGGCCGGACCGGCGACCAGCAATGGCAGCGGCATCGCCGGTGGCCTCTCCCGCCGCGAGGTCGAGGTGATCAGGCATGTGGCCGACGGCCGCTCGAACCGGGATATCGGCGAGGCGATGGGGTTGTCCGCGCTGACGGTGAAGAGCCACCTGGCCCGGATCGCGCGGAAGCTCGGAACGGGTGACCGGGCCGGAATGGTCGCCATCTCGCTGCGCAGCGGCATCATAACTTGATCATCTCGCCCCGAGAGAGTGCTCCGGCGAGCCGCCTGTGCTCACCTCGCCGGACGTTCCGGCGATCAGCCACGAGGGCGGGGTCGCGCGGAGTTCTGGAGCGGAGCGATCAAAACATCGTCGGGCGCCGGGTCGTACGGTGAGACCGTGACCAGCGCTCCCGAGAAGATCGACGGATCGGCGCCGGTACCACTGCTCGAGCCCCGGGATGGGCTCCCCACGGTGATCGCGGACGAGCGCGCACTGGTCGCCGCGGTGCGGGCCGCCGCGCGCGGCGCCGGACCGGTGGCAATCGACGCCGAGCGGGCCTCGGGATACCGCTACGGGCAGCGGGCTTACCTTGTCCAGCTCCGCCGGGCCGGCTCGGGCACGGCGATCATCGACCCGATCGCCTGCCCGGACCTGACCGACCTCCACACCGTCTTGTCCGGCGTCGAGTGGGTGCTGCACGCCGCGGCCCAGGACCTGCCGTGTTTGGCCGGGGTTGGCATGCGGCCCAGCTCTTTGTTCGATACCGAGCTCGCCGGCCGGCTGCTCGGCTATCAGCGGGTGGGGCTCGCTCCGATGGTCGAGATGGTGCTCGGTTACACCCTCGAGAAGGGACATTCTGCGGTCGACTGGTCGACCCGCCCCGTGCCCGAGTCATGGCTGCGCTATGCAGCCCTCGATGTCGAGCTACTGCTCGATCTTCGCGATGCGCTCGACACCCAGCTGCGAGAAGCGGGCAAGGAGGAATGGGCGAGGCAGGAGTTCGCTGCGATCGTCGATGCTCCGCTGCCCTCGCCGCGACCCGACCCGTGGCGTCGTACCTCAGGAATCCACAAGACCCGCCGCCCGCGCCAGTTGGCTGTGGTGCGCGCGCTCTGGGAGGCCCGAGATCGGCTCGCCCGGGGCCGCGATACGTCTCCGGGACGGGTGCTCGCCGACGCGGCGATCATCGAGGCCGCGCTGGCAATGCCGCGCTCACGGACCGCACTGGCCGAGCTGCCCACCTATGGCAACCGGGGCGCCCGGCGTGACCTCGACAAGTGGTACGCCGCGATCGCGGCCGCGCTCTCTTTGCCGGACGACCAGCTGCCCGAGCCGGCGCCACCGGCGGACGGACCGCCGCCGGCCCGCTCGTGGCCGGAGCGGGATCCGCCGGCCGCCGACCGGCTCACCTCACTGCGGTCGGGTGTCGCGGCGATAGCGGATGAGCACACACTCCCCTCGGAGAACCTGCTTGCTCCGGACGCAGTGCGCCGGCTCGCCTGGGATCCGCCTCGGGATCCCACGCCCGAGGCAGTGGCAAGGGCGCTCAACGGCCTGGGAGCCAGGCCCTGGCAGATCGAGCTGACCGCGAAGGTCATCTCGCGGGCATTGATTAGGTTGCAGACCCGCCAGTCCTGATCTCACTCGATGCTCCGGGCCGGGCGCTTCTGACGGAAGGTCCTCCCAGGCCTGGCGACCTGGAAACAGCTTGTTACTCGCGAGTAGCATCGGACGGTAGGTCTGTCCATGTGAAGCAGTGAGCGGAGGAGAGCCGCGTGCCTCGTACCGTTAGGGACGTCGTCTTCGTCGACGGTGTCCGTACGCCCTTCGGCAAGGCCGGTGAGACCGGCCTTTACGCCGAGACCCGGGCCGACGATCTCGTGATCAAGTGCATCAGGGAGCTGATGCGGCGCAACCCGAACCTGCCGCCGGAGCGAATCGACGACGTCGCGGTCGCTGCCACCACCCAGATCGGCGACCAGGGGCTGACCATCGGCCGGACCGCGGCGCTGCTCGCCGGCCTGCCTGTGTCGACACCGGGTTACGCGATAGACCGCATGTGTGCCGGTGCGATGACCGCGGTTACTACGACCGCCGCCGGTATTGCGTTCGGGGCGTACGACGTGGTGGTTGCCGGCGGGGTCGAGCACATGGGCCACCACCCGATGGGTGAGGGTGTCGACCCGAACCCCCGCATCATCGCCGAGAACCTTGTCGACCCCTCGGCGCTCGTCATGGGCCAGACGGCAGAGAACCTGCACGACCGCTACCCCCACATCACCAAGGAGCGCGCCGACGCGTTCGCTGTGGCAAGCCAGGAGCGGCTCGCCAAGGCCTACGCGGACGGCAAGATCCAGGAGGATCTCGTCCCGATCGCGGCGCGCAGCTCCGAGCAGGGCTGGGGACTCGCCACGGCGGACGAACAGCCGCGACCGGGCACCACGATGGATGGGTTGGCGGGACTCAAGACACCGTTCCGACCGCACGGCAAGGTCACCGCGGGCAACTCGGCCGGACTGAACGACGGCGCCACTGCGTGCCTGCTGGCGGCCGAGGATGTGGCCCGCGAGCTCGGGCTGCCGGTGCGGATGCGGCTTGTCTCCTACGCCTTTGCCGGCGTCGAGCCGGAGGTGATGGGAGTCGGGCCCCTGCCCGCCACGGAGAAGGCCCTCGCCAAGGCCGGGCTCACCATCGACGACATCGGCCTCATCGAGATCAACGAGGCCTTCGCCGTGCAGGTGCTCGCGTTCCTCGACCACTTCGGCGTCCCCGACGACGACCCGCGGGTGAACCCGTGGGGCGGCGCGATCGCGGTCGGCCACCCGCTCGCGTCCTCTGGTGTACGGCTCATGACGCAGCTTGCGCGGCATCTCGAGAGGCACCCAGAGGTGCGGTACGGATTGACAACGATGTGCGTCGGCATCGGCATGGGCGGGTCGGTGATCTGGGAGAACCCGGCATGGTCGGGCGCGCCGGTCCAGCCTGAGACAACCCAGCCTGAGACGGCAGAGCCTGAGACGACGGGGCCCGCCGGGGCGGCAACGGAGGACAAAGCATGACCACCTCGCCGACGTCGAGAACGCAGGGGGGTGCCCCCATGGAAGCCCCGGTGATGCTCGAGTATCCAGACGAGGTCGTCACCAGGTCCCTGCTGCGCTATGTGGACCTTCCGGATGGAGTGGGACGCTTCGCGCTCATCACCCTCGACAACGGACACGACCACACCAAACCCAACACGTTCGGCCCGGGCGGGCTGCGCTCGCTGGACGCGGCGATCACCGAGGCCGCGGCCTCCGACGTGGTGGGCATCGGTATCACGGGCAAGCCGTTCATATTCGCCGTCGGTGCGGACCTGACCGGGGTTCCGCTAGTCAGCAACCGCAACGAAGCGTTGGCGATCGCCCGCACCGGTCACGACGTTTTCCGGCGCCTCGGTGAGACAGGCGAGGGTGGTCAGCGTGGCGTCCTCGCCGCGGACGGGCGGGTGATTCCAACCTTCGGGTTCGTCAACGGCGCCGCGCTTGGTGGCGGCCTCGAGGTGGCGTTGCACTGCACCTATCGAACGGTCTCCGGCGGCGTTACCGCGCTGGCGTTCCCGGAGTGCTTCCTCGGCCTGCTGCCCGGATGGGGCGGCACTTACCTGCTGCCCAATCTGATCGGCGCCGACGCAGCTGTCACCGTCATCATCGAGAACGCCCTGAACCAGAACAAGATGCTGCGCGGTCCGCAGGCGCTCAAGCTCGGCATCGCCGATGCGTTGTTCGAACCGGCCGATTTCCTTGAGCAGTCGCTGCGATGGGCCGCCGGCGTGTTGACCGGCGAGCTCGCCGTATCGCGGACGGAGCCCGATCGCGAGGAGGCCTGGACCGCCGCCGTCGCCCGTGGCCGTGCCTTCGTCGATGCCAAGCTGCACGGTGCCGCGCCGGCCCCGTACAAAGCTGTCGAGCTCATCGACGCGGCCCGGACCAGGACCCGAGACGAAGGATTCGCCGCGGAGGACGAGGCCCTGGCGGACCTGCTGACCGGGCCCGAGCTAGGTGCCTCGCTCTACGCCTTCGACTTGGTCCAGAAGCGCGCCCGGCGGCCGGTGGGTGCGCCACCGGCCGAGCTTGCCCGTCCAGTCGCCAAGGTCGGCGTCATCGGGGCCGGCCTGATGGCTTCGCAGCTCGCGCTCCTGTTCGTACGGCGGCTTGAAGTGCCGGTCGCGCTGACGGATATCGACCAAGGACGGATCGACTCAGGTCTCGAGTACGTCCACGGCGAAATCGACAAGCTGGCGGGAAGGGGTCGGATAACGGCCGGCAAGGCGGCGAAGCTGCACAGCCTGGTAAGCGGGTCGTTGTCGAAGAGCCCGTTCGCGGACGCCGACTTTGTCATCGAGGCAGTCTTCGAGGAGATGAAGGTCAAGCAGCAGGTCTTTGCCGAGATGGAAGCCGTCGTCTCACCGACCTGCGTGCTGGCCAGCAACACCTCGTCGTTGTCGGTGACGGAGATGGCATCGAAGCTCGCGCACCCGGAGCGGGTCGTCGGATGCCATTTCTTCAATCCGGTGGCCGTGCTGCCGTTGCTCGAGGTCGTGCGGGCCGATCGCACCGACGACGCAACGCTCGCGACGGCTTTGGCAGTTGGAAAGACCCTGAAGAAATCGTGCGTCTTGGTTAACGACTCTCCCGCGTTCGTGGTGAACAGGTTGCTCACCCGATTTCTCGGCGAGGTGACCGCGGCGGCTGACGAGGGCACCCCGATCGAGGTCGCCGACCGGGCGCTGGACCCGCTCGGGTTGCCGATGTCGCCGTTCGTGCTCCTGCAGCTTGTTGGACCGGCCGTCGCTTTGCATGTGGCCGAGACGATGCACGAGGCGTTCCCGGACCGGTACCGCGTCTCGGCGAACCTGCGTCGGCTGGTATCCGCGGGCCGGCCGGGCATCTACATCTGGCCCGAGGGCAGGCCGGTCGTCGATCCCGAGGTGGCCGCGTTGTTCGAGACCGGAACGACGGCGCTGACCGCGGAGGGGGTGCGATCCCGCGCACTGCGAGCCCTCGCCGAGGAGATCCGCATGATGCTCGATGAGGGGGTCGTCGCGGAGCCGCAGGACATCGACCTTTGCATGATCCTCGGCGCCGGCTGGCCGTTCCACCTCGGTGGAATCACGCCCTACCTGGACCGGACGGGCATCTCCGAGCAGGTGACCGGCCGTCGCTTCCGCCCGGTCGGAGTCGCCGCGTAGCTCATCCCGACCCGCCGGCTGCGCTGGGTCAGGCACGGTCCGGATGCGACGGACGGGTGAGGGCAGCAGCCACAGCACGCCGACTACGGCACCTGCGGCTGCGATCCACAGCGTCGGTCGGAGACCGAGCGCGCTGCCCAGTACGCCACCCGTGAGCGATCCAAGCGGCCGCACGCCATAGTTCACCAGCATGTATGCACCCGAGACGCGGGCGCGCAGCGTGTCTGGGATGAGCCCGGCGAAGATCGAACCTGCGCTGATGTCGAGCAGCATCACGCCGAATCCAGACGCGAACTCCGCGGCCAGCAACATCGCGACCACGAGCGCCCGCGGTCCGCCGGCGAGCGGTACGAGCAGCAGCGGCACCGTGAAGAGCACGCAGCCGAGGATGTAGGTCGGGCCGATGCCGATTCGTCGCCCGATCCGTGCGGTCACAATCGAACCGAGCAGGCCGCCGGTCGAGGCTGCGCCGAGGATCAGCCCGAGCGTCCCTGGGGTGATGTGCAGCGCTCGGGTCACGTACAGAACGAGGATGGCCCACAGAACGAAGTTGAAGTAGTTCACCGTCGCGGTCGCCAGGAGCGATGCCCGCATGATTGCGGACCGGGCGATAAAGCGGGCGCCGGCGACGATTTGCCCGCGCTCACGGGCCGACGTCGGCGGCTCGGTTGGCTTGATGCGGCGCAGGCAAAGCGCCGAGCCAACGAAGGACATTGCGTCGGCGAGCAACGCGACGGGGGCGGTCAGCAGCTGTACGAGCCATCCCCCGATGCTCGGGCCTATCACGAACGACATCGCCCGGCTCCCGTTCAGCATTGACTGGCCTTCGACGAACTGATGGCGAGGGAGTACGGAGACGAAGAGCGTGCTGTATGACACGGCGAAGACAACACTGAGCGTTCCGGTGAGGAACGCGATCACGTAGAGCAGCCCGAGCGAGAGCTGGCCGGTAACGTACCCGAGTGGAACGGTCGCAGCCAGGACAGCGCGGCCAACATCAGCCGCAATCATCACCTGCCGGCGCCGGCCGAAACGGTCGACGAGAGCACCGGCGTGCAGGGCGAATAGCAGGTTCGGCGCGAGGCCGGCCGCGGCCAGATAGCCCATCTGTGCCGCGTTGGCGTCGAGTGCCAGAACGCCCACCAGTGGCAGGGCGATCAGCGTGACCTGATCGCCAATCTGGGAGACAGACTGGCCGACCCACAGCCACCGGAACTCCATGTTCTCCCGCAGCACAGGTGGCGCGAGGCGTCCGCGGCTGAACACATGCACTCGGCGGTTCACGAGTCTGCCCCCCGAGGCTCACGCCGAGCCACCTCCGCGGGCGACGCTTGCTCCTCGTCCGCTGGGCCGGCGCTCATGTCCGGACGAGTCGGCTCCGCCTGCGGTCTGGTCAGGGCCGAGCCACTTGGGCCGACGTACGGGAAGGCGAGCCGCAGCATCGTGACCTGGCGAGCGCCGGGAGGCCGGGCATCCCGGTCCTGCAGGCGGTGCACGAAAGGCTCGAGGAGCGCGTCGATCGCCTGGTCGAGCTCGGCGAGCTCCGCAGCGGTCAGGTAGAGGATGTTGTCCCCGAACTCCGCGGCTTCCTGCCACTCCGGTGGCTCGCTCGGCTTGCGGCCGATCCACGCCGTGAGCTGCTCGAAGTAACGCGTCGCGATCAAGGTCTCCAGCAGCTCGGTGGCCGCCGCCAGTTCGGGAGTGGGGGTCTTGCCGGGCCATTGGGTGAACAGCGCCGTCGCGCGCCAAGGCCGCTCCCGACCGCGGCCGCCCCCCGCCTCCTCGACCAGGCCGTACTTTGCGAGCTGCCGGAGATGGAAGGAGCACAGCGCGTCGCTGACGTCGAGCAGCTTGGCCGCCTGTGTGGCGGTGAGTGGGCCCTCCCGGCGCAGCAGTCCTACTAGCGCGAGTCGCAGCGGATGGGCCATGCCGCGGAGTGCACGCGGATCGGTTAGCTCTACAGTGCGAGGCGTCTTCGGTTCTGGCATGTATCCAAACATAAGTTTGGAAAGAATCCTTTGCAAGGCCTTCTTTGGTTGATCTAGAAACGGACCCAGCAGTAGCGGCCACGCCTCGCTCCCCGCGGCGCTTTCACTTGGTGACAGACTCGGGACTCATGACGTACGTCGCGGACGAGAAGCGGTATGAGCGGCTGCCCTACCGGCGGTGTGGCCGGAGCGGCGTGAAGCTGCCGGTGATCTCGCTCGGCCTTTGGCACAACTTCGGGGACGACCGGCCGCTCGACACCCAGCGCGCCATTCTCCGGCGCGCGTTCGACCTGGGCATCACGCATTTCGACCTGGCGAACAACTACGGGCCGCCGTATGGCAGCGCCGAAATCAACTTCGGCGGGATTCTCCGCGAGGACCTGCGCCGCTACCGCGACGAGCTGATCATCTCGACCAAGGCGGGCTATGACATGTGGCCCGGGCCATACGGCGAGTGGGGATCACGCAAGTATCTGCTCGCCAGCCTCGATCAGTCGCTGGCCAGGATGGGCCTGGATTACGTCGACATCTTCTACAGCCACCGCTTCGATCCGGACACGCCGCTCGAGGAGACGCTTGGCGCGCTGGATACGGCGGTCCGGTCGGGTCGCGCGCTTTATGCCGGCATCTCGTCCTACTCCGCCGCGCACACCCGTCAGGCGGCCGCGATCCTGCGGTCGCTGGGCACCCCCTTGCTGATCCACCAGCCGTCCTACTCGATGCTCAACCGGTGGATCGAAGGCGGGCTGCTCGATGTGCTCGGCGAGGAGGGTATCGGCTGTATCGCCTTCTCGCCGCTTGCACAGGG
Source organism: Actinomycetota bacterium (assembly GCA_046725875.1). Taxonomy (GTDB): domain Bacteria; phylum Actinomycetota; class Actinomycetes; order JAKEEW01; family JAKEEW01; genus JBKOZJ01. The sequence goes on along the minus strand of JBKOZJ010000074.1, from coordinate 16,916 downwards.
CATGCTGACCGACCGCTATCTGAACGGTGTGCCGCAGGGGTCGCGAGCTAGCGAAGGCACGTCGTTGTCGACCGACATGCTGACGGAGTCGACCTTGCGACACATACGGGGGCTGAACGCGGTCGCGGCCGAGCGCGGGCAGACGCTCGCCCAGCTTGCCCTCGCCTGGGCGCTGCGCGACCCGCGCGTCACATCGGTCCTGATCGGCGCGAGTAGCATGCAGCAGCTCGAACAGAACGTCGCCGCCATCGACCGGCTCGACCTCACGGCCGATGAGCTTGCACAGATCGACCGCGACGCTGTCGATGCCGGGATCAATATCTGGGCCGCCTCGAGCACCGCCTGATAGGTCTGGCTCGCCGTTGCGACGTCCGACGCCAACGCCTGCGGCTCGGATAACGTGCCTTAGTGCTAGGGGTTTGGCGTTGTCCCCCCAACGGTTAACCCGCCGAACGCCGTGCCTGGACGAGCTCGCGGAGCAGTTCGATGTTTCTGCTGATTACACCGTCTGCACCAAGCGAAAGCGCATGCTCGAGGTCCGAGCGGGTGTTGATCGGCCAAACGAATATCCGGTCCACAGTGTGGTGGAGCTCGTCGACGACCGCCGGCGTCAGGATTGTGTGGCGAAGCGAAAGCGCGAAGGGTCGGCGCCCGGCGACCGCCTTGACTATGCGAAGCCGGCGGCGCAACCGGGTGAGGTGTGCGCGAGTACCGGCCGACGGCACCAAGCGAACGTGCGGATCGCCGGCGAACGCATCGAACATCCACCAGTGCTTCGTGCAAACCGTCACCGGCAGCCCTGGTACGAGCGCCTGCAGCAGTCGGGCGACCTGCGGCGCGAGGTTACGGCGGATGCCCTTTAGGTCGAGCATCAGGCGCGCGTCGTCTTCGCCGAGCTCGGCGAGAACGGCGGCCAGATCGGGCAGGGTCATTCCCTTGCGTCGGACTAGCTGACCCTTGTCCCAGAGCAGGTGCGGACCGAGCGTCTTCTCGTGCCGTATCTCCAGCTCCCGCCGGTAGAGGTGAACGTCGGCCTCGACGAGGTCGACACCCGCGTCCAGCGCTACCCGAAGGTCCGCGACCTGGTTCCCAAACCGATGTGCAATAACTAGCACTGCCGACTCACCGCTCCACTGGTCCGCGGGACGCGGTCCATTCCGGGCTCGTTGTATGCGCAGGAAGTACCTCCGGGCCACCTGCCCGGAATCCCGCGATCGACAATATGTCCCGACGTGCGAACGCTCCACTGCGCCAACCCGACCGCGTGGTGCGCGCCGGGGAGGGCTTTCGTCGCGTCCCGGCCCGTGGCAGGCTTACGTACTGACTCATGAGTCAGTATGTCGACGGCCGCGCGCGGCGGGCCTTGGCGTTGCGGCGTGCCCTTCCATGGCAACAAGTCCTACGCGCAGGGGTGGCGATGACGGTTTTGGACGCGGTGCTCGAGGCCGCGCGGCGGCACGACGGTTCGGCGATGCTGCCAGGAGCGGCGTACACCTCGGCCGACGTGTACGCCTGGGAGCAGCGTCAGGTGTTCGCCGGCAGCTGGTACTGCCTCGGCCGAGCCGACGAGGTTGCCGAGGACACGGCCGGACAGCGGGCCGTGGCGGTTGGTGACCTTGGCGTGCTGCTGACCTGGACCGCGGAGGGCATGCGGGCGTTCGCCAACATCTGCCGGCACCGCGGCCACGAGCTGTTGCCGGCCGGTCAGTCGAGCTCGCGCCGGTCCGTGGTGTGTCCCTACCACGCCTGGTCGTACACCCTGGATGGCATGCTGCAGCAGGCACCGGGTTTCCGCGACGCCGAGGGCTTCGACCCCGATGAGTACCGCTTGGTTGAGGTGCCGGTCGTGACCTGGCACGGCTGGGTCTTCTGCCATGCGGCCACAGCGCTCGGCCAAGGAGAGCCAGACTTTGCCGATCACATCGGCGCACTCGAGCCAGTCCTCGCACCGTACGGCGCCGAGCGGCTGGTCCGCCGCGCCCGGCACACCTATGACGTCGCCGCCAACTGGAAAGTGGTGTGCGAGAACTACCACGAGTGCTACCACTGCCCGCGAATCCACCCCGAGCTTTGCCGTGTGTCACCACCTGACTCCGGCAGCAACTACGACCTGCCCGGCCAATGGGTCGGCGGCCGGATGTATCTGCGCGAGCAGATGGCCACGATGTCGCTCACCGGCCAGTCCGCCGGCACTCCGATTCCCGGCGTCGACGCGCGGGTGGTGGAGTACGTCCAGATATGGCCCAACCTGCTGGTCTCGGCCCACCCGGACTATGTCATGACGCACCGGCTGGTGCCCGTCGCGCCCGACCGGACCTGGATCGAGTGCAGCTGGTACTTCGCCGACGAGGAGGTCGACCCGGCCTACGCCGTCGACTTCTGGGACCTGACCAACCGGCAGGACTGGGCCGCCTGCGAGTCGGTCCAGCGCGGAGTCGGCTCGCCGCACTTCCAACCCGGCCCATTCGCCCCCCGCGAGGATGCCGTCGGGCAGTTCGTCGCGATGGTCTGCGCCGCCTACACGAGTTGAGCCGCACACCCGGTCCATGTCGTGATCCGGCGTGCCGTGCGCACCCAGGCCGGCATCTGGGAGCCACCGGAAGGTCGCGTCGGCCGGTTCAGAGCACAGCGTCGAGGAACCGCCGCGTCTCCGGCCGCTGGGTGGCATCGAAGATCTTGTCCGGGGACCCCTCCTCCCAGATCACGCCCTCGTGGAAGAACATCATCCGGTCGGCGACCTCGCGCGCGAAGCCCATCTCGTGAGTGATGACGATCATCGGCATGTGCACGTCGGTCGCGAGCGACTTCATCACGGCCAGCACCTCTCCGATGAGCTCAGGGTCAAGTGCCGAGGTCGGCTCGTCGAAGAGCATCGCGTCCGGCTGCATCGCCAGAGCACGAGCGATCGCCACCCGCTGCTGCTGGCCGCCCGACAACCGGATCGGATGCTCGTCGGCCTTGTCCAGCAGGCCCACCCGCTCGAGCTGCTCGACCGCCCGAGCCCGCAGCACGGCCCGGGGACCGAGGCCGGCGGACACCGGCGCGACCATCACGTTTTCCAGAGCCGTCATGTGTGGGAAGAGGTTGAACTGCTGGAAGACCATCCCGACGTGCAGCCGAAGCCGGCGGATCTGCTCGCGCTTTCGGCGAGTGCGGTGGCCGCCGGACAGCCGCATGCCGGCCACTTCGATCGTGCCTCGCGTCGGATCCTCGAGGAAGTTGATGCAACGCAGCAGGGTCGACTTGCCCGATCCTGACCGGCCGAATACCACGACGACCTCCCCCCCGCGTAGCTCCAGGTCGACGCCCCTGACCACCTCGAGCTGGCCGAACCGCTTGTGCAGGTTATCGACCCGGATGACGACCTCGTTCATGCGACTTGTCTCCGCGGTCACGCGTACGGTTTTGCGCTCTGACACGTCGTCTCGGATCCCGAGCGTGGTACCTGCGGGCGCGAGACCGTCGGACTGCGGCGCGCTCATGCGACGCCGCCGCCTGCGATGCCGCCGCCCTTGCCATGCGGTAGCGGCTCGGGTGGTGGCAGGTCATGATCGCGCGGAAGTGCTGCCGTGCGGACGTACCCGCGCGACACCCGGGTCTCCAGCCTGCGCTGGAAGAAGGTGAAGATAACGGTCAGCCCCCAGTACAGACCGGCAGCGATCACATACGCCTCGAGATTCTTGAAGTCCGCCTTGCCGACCAGCTGCGCTCGGCGGAAGATCTCGGCGTTGGCCGCCGTCACGCCCAGGAACGAGACGAGCGCCGTGTCCTTCATCATCGCGATGAACTCGTTCCCGGTCGGCGGGATGATCACCCGGAAGCCCTGCGGCAGCACGACCTTCCGCATCTTCTGCCCGTAGGTCATGCCGAGCGCATCGGCCGCCTCCCCCTGGCCGGCCGCGACCGACTGGATGCCCGCTCGGAAGATCTCGGTCATATAGGCGCCGTAGTTGAGCCCGAGGGCGATCGTCCCGGCGACCGCGGCGTCCAGGACGAGCGAGTTGGCGAACGACTGCGGGAAGACATCGGGATAGCGGTCGTGCAGGTTGATCCCGATCTGCGGCATGGCCAGGTAAATGAGGAACATCTGTACGATCAGCGGCGTGCCGCGGAAGAACGACACATAGAAACCGGAGATCCCATACGCAATCGGGTTCGACGAGATGCGCGCGAGAGCACCGAGCAGGGCGAGCACGATCGCCAGCGCGATGCCACCGACGGCGATGTAGAGCGTGTACCGCAGCCCCTGGGCGATGTACCACAACTGGTCCCGCATCCAGTCCGTGTCGAACTGGGCAGCGGCGAAGACCCCGGCCAGCACGGCAAAGAGGGCGACCCAGACGAGCGCCACCTTCAGCCGGAAGGGGACCCGGGCACTAGCGGCGCCCAGCCGGTCCAGCCGGTCGCCCACCGACGTCACTGTTGGACCGTGAGGTCTGTTCCGTCGTACCACTTCTTCGACAGCTCGGTCAGGGTGCCGTCGGAATGCATCTCCTTGACGATGCCGTCCACCGCCTGGACCAGGCTCGTGTCGTCGGCCTGCGAACTCTTGTCGAACGAGACCGCGAGCGGCTCGTAGAAGACCGGGTCGCCGACGATCTTCACTGGCTTACCGCTGTCTTCGAAGCCCTGTGCCGTCGTCAGGGACGTGATCACCGCGTCGAGTCGGGTGCCGTCACCCAGGGCCAGGTCCTGCAGCGCGGTCGTGTCGGTGTCATAGCCGTGGACCTTCGCGTTGTCGATGACGAAGTCGAACGTGTAGCCCTTGATGTCAAGCTTCTTGTCCAGATATTGCTCGTATGTGCAGGCACTGCAGACACCGATATCGGCACCATCCAGGTTGGTCGACAGGTCCTGGACCGAAGTGTTGTCCTTGTGCACCACCACGACTGCCGGGGTGTAGTAGTACGGCTCGGTGAAGTCGAGCACCTTCTGCCGATCGTTTGTCGGGGTCATCGAGCCGACGCTCATGTCCCAACGGCCGTTCCAGCTGCCGGCCGTGATGACGTCCCACTGTGGCGTTTGCCACCCGATGTCAACGCCGAGCCGGTCGGCGATCTCGGTGGCCACGTCGATGTCGAAGCCCTCGTACTTGCCGGTCTTCTCGTCCAGCGATGACTGCGGCGGGTAAGCCGGGTCGGTCGAAACCATGATCTTGCCCCGGTCACAGACCTGGGCGAGGAGATCTCCAGTGGTCTGGTTCTTCTCGCAGACACTTCCGGTCGCTGCCGCGCTCGGTGCCGCGCCGGTGTTGTCATCGTCGTCCGACCCGCACCCGGCGACGGCCAGGGCCAGCACGGAGAGCACCGACAGGACAATCGGAGACCTTCGCATGATCTTCCTCCTCCTGCGCCGAACAGAGGGTATCGCCCGACGCCAGCGATGTCACGATACTGATCGATACATCAGTCTCGGCAAGCCGGGACGTCCCAAGCGTCACATCGGTGTTACTTGTCCGTGAGGTTCGACGAAAGCGCAGCCGGCCGTGGCCACGGTCACTGCTGATCCCTAGTACTGATCGATGAGTCAGTAGGGGATACCCAAGCCGACGCGTAAGCACCTAGGGTGCGGACATGGTCAAAACCACCCCGTTCTACGAACGGCTGGCGGAGCTCAACCGCACCGGGCTGTGGACCCACTGGTCCGGCCACCTGTCCGCGATCAAGTACGACATGTCGGCCAAGCACGAGTACTTCGCGATCCGCAACAGCGTCGGGGTGTTCGACACCTCGCAGTTGTTCAAGTACTGGATCCGGGGGCGCGACGCCGAGCGCTACCTTGCCGGCGTACTCACCCGAGACATCCGGAGGTGCCGGCCCGGCCACGCACAGTACTCGGTGTGGTGCGACGAGCGCGGTTACGTGCTCGAGGACGGTGTCTTCTTCCGCCACTCCGACACGGAATTCTTCCTGACCGCGGCGCGCCCGAACCTGGGCTACCTTAGCGACCTCGCCCGCGGCTACGAGGTCGCGATCGAGGACGTCAGCGACGACTACGGTGTGCTCGCCGTCCAAGGGCCACGGTCCCGAACGGTCCTGGGCACGCTGACTCCCGACGTCAACGGCCTGCGGTACTTCGACCACTGCGCCACCAAGATCGGTACCGTCTCGGTCACGATCTCGCGGACCGGATACACCGGCGACCTAGGCTTCGAGATCTTCGTGCCGGCCGACGACGCGGTTGCCGTACTCGACGCTGTGCTCGACGCCGGCGCTGGCCACGGCATCCGCCCGTACGGCGAGGAGGCGCTGCTCATGGCCCGGATCGAAGCCGGCCTGCTGCTGATCGACCGGGAGTTCAGCTCGAGCCGGCTGGCCTACACCGACCAAGACCGCTTCACGGCGAAGGAACTCGGCCTGGGCTGGATGCTGCGGGGCATCGAAGACGACGGCCGGCCGTTCATCGGGCGCGACGCGATCCGACACGAGCTCGCCGGCAACACCACGCGCTGGGCCATGGTGGGCATCGTGCTCGACTGGCGCGAGTATGACCGGCTGCACACCGAAGCCGGTCTGATCCCGCCGAAGGACTCGACGCCGCTACCGTACGAGTCGATGGTGTACGACGCCGACGACTCCGACCGGATCGGCTATGCCACCACGCTGATGTACTCTCCCGTGCTGCAGCGCCACGTCGGCCTGGCCCGCCTTCGGCCGGCATATGCCGCACCTGACACGCAGGTAGCTGTCGAGATCACGATCGACCACGCGTACCAGCGGGTCCGATCCCGGGTGGCTCGGCTGCCGCTGTTCAACCCCGAGCGAAAGACGGCCCAACCATGACACCCAGCACCGAGTACGACGCGATCGTCGTCGGCGGCGGCCATAACGGCCTCGTCTGCGGCGCGTATCTGGCGAAGGCCGGCCTGCGGACCCTGATTCTCGAGCGTCGCCATCTCGTCGGTGGCGCCGCGATCACCGAGGAGCTTTACCCCGGCTTCCACTTCACGACGTTCTCGTACGCGTTGAGCCTGCTCCGACCCGATATCGTCCAGGAGCTGCAGCTGGTCGAGCACGGCTTTTTGCCGATCGAGATGCCTTCGTCCTTCGCCCCAATGGAGAACGGCGACTATCTCATCGTCGGCCCGGACGACGACGAAAACGTTCAGGAGATCAGGCGGCACTCAAAGCACGATGCGGACGCCTGGGGGCGCTACAAGCACGACATGTACCGGGTCTGCCAGGTGGTCAAGCCGCTGCTGGACAAGGCGCCCCCGAACCTTTGGGGCAAGGCGCCGGAGGACCTCGAGGCCGTGGCCGACCTGGCCAACCACCTCGGCGGCGTGGAGCCGAAGGTCATGCACGACCTGGTCAGGCTGCTCACCGGGTCGGCGGCCGACTTCCTCGACGACTATTTCGACAGCGACATCGTCAAGGGCTACCTGGCCTCGTCCGGGATCATCGGGACCAAGGTCGGGCCGATGTCGCAGGGCTCCGGGCTGGTCTTGCTCTACCACAAGCTGGGCGAGCACGACGGCGAGTTCGGAGCGTGGGGATTCCACAAGGGCGGTAACGGCGGCTTCACCCAGGTGCTGGCGCGAGCCGCGCAGGCGTACGGCGCGGAGATCCGGCTGGAATCGCCGGTAGCAACCGTGCTCACTCGGGACGGTCGGGCGACCGGGGTCGCGCTGGCCGATGGCACCGAGCTCGCTGCCGGCACCGTGGTCAGCGCGCTCGACCCGCGGCAGACCTTTCTCGAGCTGGTCGACCGCCGCGAGCTGCCGGGCGACCTGGTCGAGGGCATCACCCGACTCCGCTTCCAGGGCACCTCCGCCAAGGTCAACTTCGCTCTCGACGCGCTGCCGGTCTATCCCGCGCTAGGCGACCGCACCGACCACTACCGCGGCTTCATCAACGTCGGCCCGACGATGGAATACCTCGAACGAGCGTTCGACGACGCCAAGTACGGCTGGTACAGCTCCCGGCCGTTCATCGATGGTGCGATCCAGTCGGTCGTCGACCCGGACATGGCCCCACCGGGCAAGCACGTGATGTCATGCTTCATCCAGTACGCGCCTTACCACCTCAAGGACGGGGACTGGGACGCGGAGCGGGATCGGTTCGCCGACACGGTGCAGGCGGTCCTGGAGTCGCACTTCCCCGGTTTCGGCGACCTGGTCCTGCATCGCGAGGTGGTTACGCCGCTGGACATCGAGCGCGTGGTCGGCCTGTCGGAAGGCAACATCTTCGCCGGGGAGTTTCTGGCACCGCAGATGTACTTCTTCCGACCGGCGCCGGGGTGGAGCCAGTACCGTACGCCGCTCGAGGGCTATTACCAGTGCGGGTCGGGGACTCATCCGGGCGGCTGTGTCATCGGCGCCCCGGGCAAGCTCGCCAGCCGGGAGATCCTGCGCGACCTCGCCAATGGGACTAAGTGATCAAGGATTTCGTACGATGCGGGCCGGTATGCGCCGCTCTGGATCAAGCGACGGCCCGCGCCCACGCTGCGGGTTCAGGCTGGATCAGGCCATGGCAAATCTGCTGTAACTCGGTCAACAAATGGATCAATCTGTGGTACGCCGGCCGCACTTTGATCATGCTTTGGATCGAACGGTGGCAATCGTGCGTGACGGAAACGCCGAATTCATGAGGCAGAAATGCCAGCGTCCGATCCAACCGTTGATCAAAGTGTGGTCATCGCACCTCAGCCTGATCGAATTCGGGCCGAAGACAGGGTGCGTGAAGCTGCCGCTGCTGATTTTTGGCTAGCCGATTCGATTCGGCACTGTCCCAGACTGCGGGGTACCCGTGAGCGCCGAGACCGCCACGTCGGAGGCGGAGGTCCTCGACGTGCGAGAGCAGGGCGTCAGCGGCGGCTCGCCGAGCCACATGCTTGACAATCGGCCGGTCGAGCTGGCCGCTGGCGACCGGCCGGCCGGCTTCTACGGGAGGCGAGATCGGCTGCCGGGCAACCCATGCGGCGCTGGTTGCGATCACCATTGCGATCGGTTTCACGCCAAGGTGACGACGTTTGCGAACTCGTCGATGATGGGCCGGCATTCTGGAGGGTCCGTACGCTTCTGGCGGGACGCTGGATCGTGCCGATCGGTGCCTTCACGCACGGAACGGCCGGGAGCAGGGCCATGGCGGGCCAGATCGAGCTATGCGCCGGCGCCCCCACCGGACTCGTCTAAGCAAACGGCAGTACCGGCCGCCATAGCCAGCCCGGTGCCTATCGCCGCCTATAGATCACGGCGCCCTCAACCCGTGCGACCTCGACATAGTCGCCGTTCCCAATGAGAGCCGCCACCCTCGGCGCCGACGCAATCGCGACGGCCGAGTCGGCGGAGTCGTCGACGATGAGATCGGGCGGATGCGCGCGCACATCGTGGTCGAAGTCTCGCCAGCCGCCCTGGACGGCATAGTCGGCGCCGACTCGCCAGGACGGTCGCCCGCCCCCGGCGTTGGTTAGGAAGCCGGCGGTGATGAACCGGGTGGCCGGTGGACGGTCGGCGAGCCAGTACACCTCCGGATTCATTCCCCAGACCAGGAGCCGGTCGGCGGGCGCGGAGAGCGCACGAATCGCCGACGCCAGCTTCTCTGAGTGCGCGTTGCGACCGTCTCCCCAATTGAAGGCCAGCGCGGTGAATACGACGGCGGGCACAAGACCGGCGAGCAGCGCCGCGCGCCACACGCGCGTCCCGTACATGCTCAAGACGCCAACGCCCACGATTACCAGTGGCGGGACGATCTGCAGGTAGTAATGGCCAAAGAACCGCAGGCCGACCGAGACGGCAGCCACGGCGGACGCCAGCCACAGCCACCACACCAGCTTCACCGACCGAGTCCACACCGCGACCAGCGCGAGCAGCACAAGCGGCAGGCTTCCAAGAGCGAGTAGCCCGAGATTGGCGAAACCGCGGGATAGCGCATATGGGATCGCGCCGCTCGCATCGAGGTACTCCCCCGATCCGGTCATCACCCAGAACCAGAACCGGCCCCAGCCAAACAGCACCGCTACGATGCCGATCGGGAGCAGGTAGGCGGCGAGCAGCCGCGCTAGCTGCATCACCCGTACACCTGACCGCGTGACAACGCGGGCTCTGAGCCTTCGGGGCGTCCAGGCGACCAGCGGGTGACCGCGCATGTGGGGCACCCGTACGCGAGCCGATGAGCGGTGAAGGCTTCCTTCACCTGGACCTGTCGTCTGAAGGCGCCGGTCATCCGAACGACGGCCGGTGAGGGCGAGGACCGCAAGTGGGAGGAGCGTGGCGCCGGCGACCTGCTTCGTTAGGGTTGCACCGGCAAGCGCGAGGCCGGCCCACCCGAAGCGGCCCCGCAATGCGAGATAAACCGCGCCCACCATCGGCGGCAGCATGAAGGTCTCGAAGCTGGCGAGCTGAGCGTCGTCCGGGGCCAGCCCCGGACTCGCCAGTATGTAGAAGGTGCCGGCGGCGAGACCGGCTCGCCGGTCCCAGAGATGCCGGGCAATCATGGCCAGTAGCAGGGCCGTCGCGGTATGGGCGAGCACTGCGAGGCCGCGCATTACCCAGATCGCATCGTGGCCTGCGACCGTCACTGCTGCCGTATAGACATACGGAAGTATGGGTGGCTTGCGGTCGACCACGTCAACGTAGAGCTGACCGCCGTCCGCGAGGACTCGTGCCTGCGTTCCGAGGAATGCCTCGTCCGGGTTCCACAGGGCACGGGTGAACCCCGGCAAGTGGGTGAGCAATGACAGCACCAGGAAGAAGCCCGCCTGCAGCCACCGATCCCGAGCGAGCCGGTGGGCCATGCGTGCCGGTCCGCGGGCGAGCCGCCGCACGGAACCCGGCAGGCGGCCACCAGACCGCGTACGAAGGAGCGATCGCTGCTGAGGCAGTAGGCGCTGGTCGGCCGGCGCCGTCTTCATCTCGGTGCGCACCGGGCGGCTCCCGCTGGCCGTCTACCGGCCGGCAATGAGTACTCCCGAATGGGAGACCTCGCCGCACTGTTCGCCACGGTCTGCGACCCTACCCGTACTTGCTTCTCCAATGCGTCGCCCGCACCACCAGGAAGTCAACGCTAAGCCCCGCCTTACGCCGGCCATCGTCGCTTTATGCCCAGTAGCGGTTCGCCAAAGGAACAGACCGGTCACGAAAAATCCCGCTACCGGGTATAAAGCAGCACCAGGCGGCGTGCGGCCGGAGCTCGCCGGGGAAGGCGGTTAGGTCAGGGTGGCGCCGCTGTCGGGGTCGAAGAAGTAGAGGCGGTCGGGGTTGACCGTGAGCGCGATTGCTTCGCCCGCAGCTACCCGGGCGTCGGTCGACAGGCGGACCGTGAACCGGGCGCGGTCCTCGGGCAGTAGGAGGGCGTCGTCGGTCGTTCGCGCATCCACGGCCGCCCGGGTGGCTTCGGTGTCCACCCGCGGAGCATCGATGTCGAAGATCACGTACCGCTCGTCGCCCAGCTCCTCGACCACCTCCGGGATCGCATGCAGGACCCAGCTACCGCCGCCGGAGGCGAGCGCAAACGCGGTCGGGCGGATGCCCAGGATCACGTCCCGGTCCTCCTTGGCAACCGGCGTGGCCGGGAGCGGGATCTTAACGTCGGCAAAGCTGACCGCTTGATCGGCGATCTTTGCATACACGAAGTTCATCGAGGGCGACCCGATGAATGCCGCGACGAAGAGGTTGACCGGTCGCCGGAAAAGTACTGGGGGTGTGTCGACCTGCTGCAGGACGCCGTCGCGCAGCACCGCGACCCGCTGGCCGAGGGTCATCGCCTCGACCTGGTCGTGGGTGACGTAAACGGTGGTGACGCCCAGGCGCTGATGCAGCAGGGACAGTTGCGCCCGCATGCTGACCCGGAGTTTCGCATCCAAGTTGGACAGCGGCTCGTCCATCAGGAAGACCCGCGGCTCGCGGACGATCGCGCGGCCCATCGCCACCCGCTGGCGCTGCCCGCCGGAGAGGGCGCCCGGCCGGCGGCCGAGCAGGTGCTGGAGGCCGAGGATCTCGGCCACCTCATTGACCCGACGGTTGCGTTCTTCCTTGGGAGTGCGGCGCATGCGCAGGCCGAAGCCCAGGTTGCGGCGGACGGTCATCCGCGGGTAGAGGGCATAACTCTGGAACACCATGGCGATGTCGCGATGCTGCGGTAGCTCGTTCGTCACGTCCTTGTCGCCGAGGTAGACGCGCCCTTCGGACAACTCCTCGAGGCCCGCCATGATCCGCAACACGGTCGACTTGCCACAGCCGGACGGGCCGACGAGGACCATAAACTCGCCGGGTACGACGTCGAGGGTCACGTCCTTGACGGCCGTGACGCCACCTTTGAACCGCTTGGTGACGTTCTGTAGCCGGATGCCCGTGGGCTCGCGCGGCGCACCCTCGGCGAGGTGCTCGATCGCCGCCTCTTCGGCCGTCGTCGTCTCGCCGCCTACGGCGGCCGTGGCCGGCCCGGCGGGACCGGCCGCCATCGTGGCGCCGGTTGCCGGTTCACGCTCGTCGCTTGTCATGGCGTCCCCTTCAGCCCTTGAGCGCGCCGGCCATCAGGCCGCGCATGAAGAGCCGGCCCATGAGTATGTAGACCAGCAGTGTCGGGATGCTGGCGAGCAGCGCGGCAGCCATTGCTTCGTGATACGGCACAACCTGCCCACCCGCAACATTGTTAAGCGCCACCGTGACCGGCGCACTGCTCGGATTCGTGATCACCAGGCCGAAGAGGAAGTCGTTCCACGCCGAGGTGAACTGCCAGATGATCGAGACGGCGAAGGCAGGGAGGGCGATCGGCAGCGCGACGAACGCGAACGTGCGTAGCATGCCGGCGCCGTCCACCTGGGCCGCGTCGATCAGCTCGTCCGAGATCCCGGCGAAGTAGCTGCGGAAGATCAGCGTCGTAATGGGCAACCCGTAGATGATGTGGACCAGGGCCAGCCCGGTCAATCCGCCGATGAGGTCCAGGTCGGTGAGTACTTGCCGCATCGGAATCAAGATCGCCTGGTATGGGATGAACATCCCGAACAGGATCAACGGGAAGACGATGTCGTCGCCGGGAAACCGCCACTTCGACAGGACGAAGCCGTTGGCCGCCCCGAGTAGCGACGAGATAAGGGCCGCCGGGACCGCCATCACGAGGCTGTTTCGGATGCCATTATCGAGCTTCGGCCACACTGTGCGGAAGGTCTCGAGTGACAGCGAGTCCGGCAGCTGCCACATCTTGGACGGGCTGACCTGCGACGGGTCCTTGAACGAGGTGACGAGCAGCACGTAGACCGGAATCAGGAAGAGGCAGATCAGCGCGAAGAGCGCGATGTAGCGCCCGGTGGTCACCCAGGGCGACCAGCGCGACCGGATTCTGTACGACGTCGGAGTCGCTTCGGTGGTCGTCATTTCCGCCGCTCCACCCGCATCGTGTACCAGATGTACGGGATGATGACGACGGCGATGCCGAGCATGAGAAGTGTGGCGATCGCGGCGCCACGGGAGAAGAAGAAGCCGTCGAACGTCGTGAACCACATATAGAGCGCGGGCGTCTCGATATTGCGGCTCTTCGGATCCATGGCATAGATGAGGTCGAACGTCTTCAGCGAGATGTGCGCCAGGATCACGATCGCGGCCGCCACCACCGGCCAGAGCATCGGCCGCACGACGAACCAGAAGACCCTCGGCTCGCTCGCGCCATCGACCCGGGCCGCCTCCCGCAGATCATCCGATACGCCCCGGATGCCGGCCAGGAACAGCGCCATGATGTAGCCGACCAAGGCCCAGCCGGCAGCCAGTGCAACCGCGCCCATGGCGAGCACCGAATCGGACTTATACCAGTTATTGGCAAGGAAACCGAGACCGATCGAGTCGAACAGCTTGTTCAGGCCGGTCTCCTGTGACCCGGTCGCGTTGCTCATCAGCCAGCGCCACACCACGGCCGTCGCGATGAACGAGATGGCCATCGGGAAGAGGAAGATGCCCCGGAACACCCCCTCGAACTTCACTCCCTTCTCGAGGAGGAGCGCCAGGCCGAAGCCGATGATCAGCGTGCCGAAGACGAAGATCACGGTGAAGACGGCGAGGTTCTTCACGTCGTCGATGAACCGCGTGTCATCGAACAGCCGCTCGTAGTAGCCGAAGCCCACATAGTCATACCTGGCGCGCAGGCCGCGCCAGTCGCTCAGCGAGACCTGAACGTTGCGGGCCAGGAAACCGTACACGAAGATCCCAAGCACGATCAGCGTCGGGGCGATCAGGAGCAGGCCTGGCCCCCAACGGCGAAGCCGGTACACCGGGTCACCTCCTCTCCGGCACGATGGGCAGCCGCGCCGTTATACGACCTCGCGAGGCGCCGGGCGACCGCGTGCCAAGGCACAATGACCGGTCCGCCGCGGCAGAGCCGCCGCGGACCGGTCATATCGAACCAGGTTCGCGTCATTCCGACCAGAGGGTCAGACCAGGATCATTCGGCCTGATCCTGCTCGTAGGCATCCTTGACCGCGGTCGCGAACTTGCCCGAGTCGCCGTTCTTGATGAAGTCGCCGAACGCGGTCTCGATGTCCGCCTTCCATGCGTTGTTGGCCACCACCCCGTGGACGAACGATCCGACGATCTTCGTGTTCGGGTCGGTCCAGTCCTCGAACGGGATGGCCGAGTAGTCGGTGTACTTCGAGGGGTCGCCGTCGGTCCGGGCCGGAATCGAACCCTTGATCGGGTTGAAGGCGTCCTGGCCTTCCTTGGAGCCCGCGAGCTTCAGCCAGGCGAGCGTGGCGGCCTCGTTCTTCGCGCCCACCGGGTCGACGAAGCTGTCCGACAAGAAGTTGAACACGCCCTCGGTGCCCGGTGACGTCGTCGCGTTGTAGTCGGTCTCCCACGTCTGCTTCTTGGCCGTCTTGAAGTAGGTGTTCGCCCAGTCGCCCATGACGTTGTAGGCGGCGTCGCCCTCGATGACCGGGTCGAGCGCCGGCTGCCAGTCGGCACCCGCCTGCTTGATGTTGGAGAATTTCAATATCTGGGTGAACTTGTCCAACGCGCCCTTGACCTCGGTGGACTCCCAGTCCGTCGAGCCGTCCCACAAACCGGCGTACGCATCCGGGCCGAGCTCACCGAGCAGCACGTTCTCCCACAGGTGCTCCTGGGTCCACGCCGGACCGATCGACAGCGGGATCTTCCCCGCGCTCTTCAGCTTCTGCGCCTGGGTCAGGAACTCGTCCCAGGTCTTCGGCGGCGCGGTGATCCCGGCCTGCTGCAAGACCTTCGGGTTGTACCAGAGGACGTTCGACCGGTGGACATTGACCGGAACCGAGTAAAGCTTCCCGTCCATCGTGATCATATCGAGCAACGTCTTCGGGAAGACATCCCGCCAGCCCTGCTGGTCGTACAGCGAGGTCAGGTCCTTGACCACGGCTGCCTCGACGTCTGCCTGCAGCTCCCGGCCCGCGTGCCGCTGGTAGGAGTCGGGTGGGTCTTTTGACTGCAGCCGGCTCGCCAGCACGGCCTGCGCGTTCGTCCCCGACCCGCCGGCGACGACCGCGTCGACGACGTTGATGCTGGGGTTCTGCTGCTTGAAGAGGTTGAGCAGCGCCTCTTTGCCCTCGGAGTCCCCCGGGCCAGTCCACCAGGAGAAGAACTCGAACTTGCCGCTCACCGGGCCGGTGCTCGTCGGGGCCGCGCCCCCGTCGTCGTCATCGCCACCGCAAGCGGTCAGTGTGAGGGAGGCCGCCGCGGCCACCGCGACCGCCGCGAACCACCTTCGACCTACGGCCATCATGGCCTCCTGTCTGTCGATCTGCGCTGGTGCGTACCGTTGGCGCTCCCGGTCATGCGTCCGTCCCAGGAGAGCGGATCTTCGACCTCCACGCTCTCGTCCGGGATCCAGGGCCCAGCCGCGCGGCGGGGTCGCCGTCGGCGCGACCAGCATCCTCCAATCCGACCCAGTACGGTTTCGGGAACGTTGACAACGTTGTGATTCTTGGCTGGTGTAAATCATGTCGTCAAGCAACGCAACCCGTTCGTTAACGCTTGGCGCCCACACCGCAGCACGCCTGCCGGCGGCTCATCTCGGCGGGCCGGACTCCCGACCGGCGTTGGCGACGATCGCCGCGAGCGGTGGGATCGCAAGCGCAATGATGCTCACCACTACCGCGGCTGTGGTGGAGAACAGTCGGATTACCGCCCAGGAGAGCACGAAGAGGACCAGACACGTCCCCATCAGGACAAGGTAGGGCAGCTTGCGCCGCGAACCGCCCTGCCTCCGCGCGTCCACGCGTCAAACCGTCGCTTAACTCGCCGCCCACACCGGAGAATCCCAGCTGGGGGTTCACTCGATCACGTCGGTCGCTTCAAGTACTGCGTCCAGGCGGGCCACGACGGCGACAACGTCGCGCGCGATGTCCTGGCCGGTAAGGCCGCACTCGGCGAGAACATCCGGCCGCTTGCCGTGGTCGAGGAAGCGGGGCGGTAGCCCGAACTCGCGCACGGGTGTCGGCACTCCCGCATCACGCAGTGTCTGGGCAATCGCGGAGCCGACCCCGCCGACACGGTTGTTGTCCTCGACTGTGACGACGAGCCGATGGCGAGCGGAGAGGGTCACGAGTGCGGGATCGACCGGCTTGACCCAGCGCGGATCGACGACGGTCACCCCGACGCCTTGGTCGGCAAGGCGGACGGCGACGTCGAGGCAGTCACTGGCCAGCGCGCCGATCGAAACGATGAGCACATCCTCCTCGCCGGCACGGCGCAGGAGGTCGAGGCCACCGATTCGGTCGACGGCCGGGATGTCCGGTCCTACCTGTGCTTTGGGGAACCGGACGATCGTCGGCGCGTCCCGTACCTCGATTGCCTCGCACAGCTCGGCGCGCAAGGTCTCGGCATCGCGCGGTGCCGCGATCCGTAGGCCGGGCACGACCTGCAAGACCGACATGTCCCACATTCCGTTGTGGCTCGCCCCGTCCGGGCCGGTCACGCCGGCCCGGTCGAGCACGAACGTGACGCCGCAGTTGTGCAGGGC
>JBKOZJ010000073.1:0-12826 GCA_046725875.1 Actinomycetota bacterium | reverse complement strand
TCCGGCACGCAACCGACCGCCAGTAAGCAACCTGACCCGGCCGTGCCTCGGCAACGCCAAGCTCCGTGAAGAGCCGGACCGCGTCACTGTAGAGCTTGATCTGGTCTGTCGTCTGGTTCGCCCCGGTCTGTCGGAGCTCGGGCGGTCGATCGGCGGTCAGCACCAGGAGCGGCACGTGGCCCGCCGACGCTTCCAGGACGGCCGGATGGAAGTTGGCGGCGGCCGTGCCGGATGTGCAAACCAGGGCAACCGGACGCTGCGACACCGCTGCCAGACCGACGGCGAGGAACGCAGCCGATCGCTCGTCGATACGTACATGGAGCCGGACCCGCCGGTGTTCGTACAGAGCCAGCGCCAACGGCGCCGAGCGTGACCCCGGCGCGATCACCGCATCCCGGATCCCGCACCGGGCCAACTCGTCCACCAATACCGTCGCCTGAGCCGTCGCCGGGTTCATCTGCTGCTTCGGCGACCTCATGGGTCGAGTATCGACTCAGCACGGTGGCGGCGGGTCCGCCAAGCGGCGATCACGGAGTCGTCGGCGGTGACGGCCGACAGCAGTGAATCGTCAGGGGCCGGCCGGCGCACCGAGACCGCTCCGTCGACGGGGACCAGCGAATCCACGCAAACGTCGGCGGACAGCAACGGTAGCGTCGCCAGACCGCACGCATAGGGCAGCTCAGGCAGCGCGGCCGCCAAGGCAACGCCCGCCGCCAAACCGACGGATGTCTCGACCGCGGACGACACCACCGCCGGGATGCCGCATGCCTCGGCGACCTCCAAAGCCCGCCGGACACCACCCAGTGGCTGGACCTTGAGTACGACGACGTCGGCGGCCTCGCCCACCGCAACCCGCAGCGGGTCGGCCGCCTTCCGAATCGACTCGTCGGCGGCGACCGGCACGTCGGCCCGGCGCCGGACATCGGAGAGTTCCTCGAGGGTCGCGCAGGGCTGCTCGACGTACTCCAGGTCGCAACGGTCCAGCAAACGGATCATCCGCACGGCATCGTCCGGCTCCCAGGCGCCGTTGGCGTCCACTCGCAGGCGCCCGGACGGGCCGAGCGCGTCCCGCACGGCCTCAACCCGGGCCACGTCCTCCGCCTCGGTCTGGCGGCGCTCGGCCACCTTCACCTTTGCCGTACGGCATCCCGAGGCACGAACGATCGCGGCCGCCTGCTCCGGTCCGACGGCGGGAACCGTGCAGTTCACGGGGATGGCCGACCGAACCCGGGCCGGCCAGGACGAAAACGCCGCCTCCCGCGCCGCCGCTAGCCACCGCGCCGATTCCTCCGGTCCGTACTCAGGAAAGGGGGAGAACTCCCCCCAACCGGACGGTCCCTCGATCAGCATCCCGGTGCGCACGGTTTGGCCACGGAACGGCGTGCGCAACGGGATCACGAAGATCGCGGTTCGCGACATCCGGCCTACTCTCGTGAGCACCTTGGTTTAGCCGCCCGGCTGCGAGGCGGGCCACTCATCATCGCGCTCTTACGGCCGCTTCGGAAACTTGCCGAAGTCGGCCCTGCGCTTCTCGACGTACGCGTTGCGGCCCTCTTGCGCCTCCTCAGTCATGTAAAAGAGCAGGGTCGCATCGCCCGCAAGCTGCTGGATGCCCGCCAGGCCGTCGTCGGCGGCGTTCATCGAAGCCTTGAGCATCCGCAACGCGAGCGGGGAGAGCTGGAGCATCTCCCGGCACCAGGCCACCGTTTCGATCTCCAGCTGCTCGAGCGGCACCACCACGTTGACCAGGCCCATGTCCAGCGCCTGCTGCGCGTCGTACTGGCGGCACAGGAACCAGATCTCGCGCGCCTTCTTCTGGCCGACGATTCGGGCAAGCAGGCCGGAGCCGTAACCGCCGTCGAACGAGCCGACCTTCGGACCGGTCTGCCCGAACCTCGCGTTGTCCGCGGCGATCGACAGGTCGCAGCAGACGTGGAGCACGTGACCACCGCCGATCGCGTAGCCGGCGATCATGGCCACCACGGGTTTCGGCGTGCGCCGGATTTGGATCTGCAGGTCGAGCACGTTCAGCCGGCCGATGCCCTTCTGGGCAACCTCGTCGTCGCCCAGGTAACCGTCGTCGCCGCGGATGCGCTGATCACCCCCCGAGCAGAAGGCGAGGTCGCCGGCGCCGGTCAGGACGATCACCCCGATCTGGTCGTCGTCCCGGGCGACGGTGAAGGCCTGCTGCAGCTCGAAAAGGGTCTGCGGCCGGAAGGCGTTACGGACCCCCGGCCGATTTATCGTGATCTTGGCGATCCCGTCCGCCGTCTCGTATCTGATGTCCGTGTAGTCACCGGCCGGCGCCCACTGGGCGGCCGGCTTGATGGTGCTCGCCGTCGGGTCCACTCGTCCCTCGCTCATGGACGGAACCATAACGACCTGCATGACACCGCTGAGCAGTGTCGCCCGCCGCGTGCCACTGCACGCGAATCGTCACCCGCCTACGCTTGCCTGACATGCCCCCGCACACCCTCGCTGTGCACCGCTGGCCCCTCCCGATCCACGGCCAGCTCCTGCCCGCGCTCGGGCGCGCTCTGTACGAGGGCGGTCCGACCGTGGCGGTCCTGCCCAGTGGACCGGAGCAGGCGGCGCTCATCGCTGCAGTGCGACCCGATGAGCCCGTCGAGCGGACAGACATCGCCCTCGTCGTGCCGACCTCGGGCTCCACCGGTGCGCCAAAGGGAGTGCTGCTTCCCGCCGCCGCCCTGCTCGCCTCGGCGCGGCTGACGCACGAGCGGCTCGGCGGGCCCGGACGCTGGCTGCTCGCGCTGCCGCCGACGCACATCGCGGGACTCCAGGTGCTCGTCCGGTCGCTCGCCGCCGGCACGGCGCCGGAGGTGTTCGACCTCACGGGCGGCTTCGACCCGGCCGCCTTTGCCATCGCCACCCGCAGGCTCGGCGGAGGTCGGCGCTACACGGCGCTCGTGCCGACGCAGCTGCGCCGGCTGCTCGTGACCGGAGCCGAGTTGCCGCAGGTGCACGTGGCGTTGCGGACGTACGACGCCGTGCTGGTGGGTGGTGCCGCGACCCCCCCGCAGCTGGTCGCCCAAGCACGCGTCGAGGGCGCACGAGTCGTACCGACCTACGGCATGACCGAGACCTCGGGTGGGTGCGTGTACGACGGCCGGCCGCTCGACGGTGTAGGTGTGCGAATCGATGGGTCAGGCGTGATCGAGCTGTCCGGCCCGACGCTCGCCGCCGGCTATCGCTGCGATCCCTCAGCGACCGCAGCCGCCTTCCGGGACGGCTGGTTTCGTACCGCGGACCGCGGCCGGCACGAGAACGGCCGGCTGGTTGTGACCGGGCGCGCGGATCACGCGATCCTGTCCGGTGGCGTAACCGTCGACCCGGTTGCGGTGGAGGCCGTCCTCGAGGAGCACCCCGCCGTCGCGACGGCCGCCGTGGTCGGCCACCCCGATCCGGAGTGGGGCGAACACGTGGTTGCGCTGGTGGTGCCGGCCGAAGGTCTTGCTGCTTTCGGAGTCGAGGAGTTGCGCCGCTGGGTTGCGGAGCGACTAGGCGTCGGTTTCGCACCCAGGCATGTAATCGTCACGGACGCGCTGCCGTTGCTACCCACCGGGGAATTGGACCGGACGGCGATCAGGGAGACTGTCCGCCGTGGATAGCGGAAACCCGGTGGCCCGGACTGCCGATGGCGGCTAGTGCAGCCGACTGGATCGCCGGCGCCCGGCCGCGGACGCTGCCGGCGGCTGTCGCGCCGGTTGCCGTCGGGACTGGAGCCGCGGCGGCCTCCGGAGGCGCCGTGGCCGGCCGGGCCGTGCTCGCGCTCGTCGTCGCGCTCGCCATGCAGGTCGGGGTCAACTACGCGAACGACTATTCGGACGGCATCAGAGGAACCGACGCGGATCGGGTGGGGCCCTTCCGGCTCGTAGGATCTGGAGCCGCCCGCCCGGCGACGGTCCGGGCCGCGGCCTTCGCGTCATTTGCGGCGGGGGCGGCAGCCGGACTGTGGCTGGCCGCGCTTACCTCTTGGTGGCTCGTCGTGCTCGGGGCGGCGGCGATGGCCGCTGCCTGGTTCTACACCGGCGGCCGGCGCCCTTACGGGTACCGCGGCCTTGGCGAGGTGGCCGTCTTCGTCTTCTTCGGCTTGGTCGCCGTCGCCGGCACTGCGTATGTCCAGGTTGAGCGGGTCACGGGCGTCGCGGTCGCCGCTGCGGTTCCGGTCGGGCTGCTCGCGTGTGCCCTGCTACTCGCGAACAATCTTCGGGACATCCCGACCGACCGGGCCGCGGGCAAACGGACGCTGGCCGTGCTGATGGGAGACCGCCGGACCCGGCTGCTCTACGTGGGAACAGTCGCCCTCTGCTTCGCGGCCGCCGTCGGTCTCGCGGTCGCCCGGCCCTGGGCGCTGCTCGCGCTGCTGGCGGCACCGCTCGCGGTCGGTCCGGTCAGGATTGTGCTGTCCGGAGGCCAGGGCGCCGGCCTCGTCCCCGTACTCAAAGACACCGGACGGCTGCAGCTCGTCTTCGGCCTGCTCTTAGCTCTCGGCCTCGCGCTGTGACCGGCTGAGCCGGGAATGTGCTGACTAGCTCGACCCGAGCGGATGAGACGGGCAGCGGCCGGCTTGGCTCAGGTCGTGTGCTTCACTTTCGAGAGTGCGGGCTCATCCGGCGATCGCGTACACCCTCTCGCGGCTCCTGTTGTTCGGGGCAGCGACGGCGGTGCTCTACCTGTTCGGGGCGCGGGGTCTCCTCCTGGTTGCCCTGGCAGCGCTGGCCTCCGGCCTGACGAGCTTCGTCCTGCTCTCCAGGCAGCGGGACGCGATGTCCGCAGCGGTCTCCGAGCGCCTTCACCGGACCCGGGAGCGGATGGACGCGTTCGCCGCCGCGGAGGACGTCGACGACGACGAACCCGACCCGCCAGGACGGTAAGTCCCAGCCGTGGATCATGCACTCCGGCCGGCTTCTACGGAGCAGGAATGCGGTGCTCCCACTTGGTGGAGAGCACGACCGTCGTCCTGGTGCGCGCCACGCCTCTGATGCTCATGAGACGCCCGAGGAGCCGTTCGAGGCCGGCAACGTCGATCGTGCGCACCTTCGCCAGGAAGGTTTCCTCGCCAGCGATGAACCAGCAGTCCTCGATCTCCGGTACGTCGCGCAATCGACGCGCCACGTCGTCCTGGTTGGCGGAGTCTGACAGCAGGATTCCGACGAACGCCGTGACGCCGTAGCCGAGTGCCTGCGGGTCGACTCCGGCGTGGTACCCGCTGATGACACCCGACTGTTCGAGCCGGCTTACCCGGTCGGTGACGCTTGGACCGGAAAGCCCAACCAAGCGGCCAAGCTCCGCATAGCTTGCCCTGGCGTTGGTGCGCAGCGCGTCGATGAGCTTGCGATCGATGGCATCCATGTGGAGTCCCCTGGGTCGAAGGCCGAACCGCCAAATCAGCCTACTGGAATAAGAGCGAGACCGCCTGTGTTCCAACAAATCGAAGGCATGAAAGAACTGACGCCTGCAATCCGATAGAAGTGGGGCAAGGGGGTATCATGATCAACCTTGAGATCGCCCGCGAGCATGCGCGCGACCTGCGCCGCGAGGCCGAGCGGGAGGCGGGTCTGACGGACCGCGCCCGCACCCTCGCCGTCCGCCTCGGGCGGTAGGAGGCGTGGTCGAATCGCCATCGCGAGCGGCGAAGCCGAGCTTCGACGGGCGCTCCCCGAAGTAGTCGGCGAGCGCCCGCTTATTCGTCTGGCTCAGGCGAAGTGGCTACGCTGGCAGACATCCTGTCCGGTGAAGAGGTGCCTCGATGCGGTATCTGCCCGTCCTGCTTGTCATAGGACTCGAGATCTTCGCGCTGATCGACTGCATACAGACCTCCAACGACAAGGCACGGCACTTGCCAAAGCTGGCGTGGATTCTCCTGATCATCTTCGTCCCGATCGCGGGGGCGGTTGCGTGGCTCTTCGCGGGGCGGTCGCGCGGCGCTCAGGTTGAGTACGGCCGTCCGGCGCATCCCGGCGGAGCGATCGGGCGGTCCTCCGGACCGCTCGGACCAGATGACGACCCCGACTTCCTTGATCAGCTACGGCGACGGGATGCGGAGCACGAGCGGATGCTCAAGCAGTGGGAGGAGGATCTGCGCAAGCGGGAGCGGGAGCACCGCGACGACTCGGGGGACAACGGGGACGGCCGACCCTCGGGCAAATAAGGTGCGTGCGCCGCACCTGCGACCCAAGATGGCAACCATGGGTGTACGGATCCGTGCGGTGCGGCCCGACGAGTGGGAGAGGGTTCGCGACCTGCGCCTGGAGGCGCTCAAGGACACCCCGATCGCGTACATCGAGCGCTACGACGACGCCGTCCGGCTGTCTGATGATGAGTGGCGCATGCGGGCACAGCGCGGTGCCCAGGGGGCGAAGAGCACGAAGTGGGTCGCGGAGGACCCGAACGGGCGCTGGGTCGGCACCATGACCGGTTATGTGGAGGACGGCAGTGCGGCCTGGGTCGTCGGCGTCTACGTGGCGCCGGACTATCGCGGCCGTTCCGCCGGCGTGGCCGATCGCCTTCTCGACGCGGTCATAGCGTGGGCCCGCGACCAAGCCAAGGTGAGTGAGCTCCGGCTGGAAGTACGCGAGGACAACGAGTCGGCCAAGCGCTTCTACACCCGTCGCGGCTTCCGGCCCACCGGGAAAGTCCAGCCATTTCCAATCGATCCTGCCTACGACGAGATCGAGATGTCGCTCGACCTGTGAGCCAGCGGTCGTTCCTCGACCCGGAGGGTCGCTAGAGCTAGACGCCGGCGTATGAGTGCAGGCCGACGATCCAGATATTCACGCCGACGAAGTTGAAGATCAGGCAGGTGTAGCCGACCAGTGCGATGATCGCCGCGGACCGGCCCTTCCATCCGGCCGTGGCCCGGGCGTGGAGGTACGCGGCGAAGACCACCCATGTGATGAAGGACCATGTCTCCTTCGGATCCCAGCCCCAGTAGCGGTTCCACGCACTCTCCGCCCAGATCGCCCCGGCCATGATGGCGAAGGTCCAGATCGGGAAGGCGAATGCGTAGAGCCGGTATGCGAGCTGGTCGAGAGCTGCGGCGCCGGGCATGTGCCGGGCACCGACGTAGGGCAGCGTCCGCCCCGCCCGCTCGCGCCGAGCGGCCACCAAGTGCAGCACGGTCGCGATCGTCGCGACCGTCAACAGGCCGGTCGCGACGACAGCAGCGACCACGTGGACGACCAGCCAGTAGGAGTGCAATGCCGGCATCAGTTGCGTCGACTGGACGTACAGAACAGTGGTCGCGAGCCCCAACGCCAGCAGCACCGGGGTGACAACGAACGCGCCCAACCAGCGAACATCCTGCCCGCGCCAGAACAGGAAAAGGAAAGCTGCCATGGCGACCGCCGAGCCGGACGTGAGGAACTCGTACATGTTTCCCCACGGCACTCGCCCAGCGGACCAGCCCCGAGTCACCAGACCGGCGACGTGGAGCAGGAACGCGAGCACGCTGAGCGAGATCCCGATTCGCCCGAACCGTGCCGCCCGGTCGAGGTCATCCACCGAACCAGCCGCCGGTGGAGCGGCCGAGTGAGCCGCGGTGGTGGGCGGCCCACCTGCGACGCCGAGCCTGCTTTCCGGCGAATCGAGCACCGCGACGGCCGCCGCGCGCCCCCGCGGGCGTGCCGCCTGGAGCGGCACGCTGGTCCCGGCCGGCACCGCGAGAGTGGGTTCCTCGCTGCGTGCGGCAAGGCTGCGCCGGCCGAAAGCCCACTCGACCGCAAACGCGACCATGGCCAGCGCATAGACCACTGCCGCAGAGACGACAAAGTTGTAGCTGGTCGAGGCGAGAGTGTCGGCGTCTGGCATCGGCTGGTCTCCGTGGTCAGTCGTTACGTCGTTCCTCGGCAGTTTGGCTTTCGTCCTCCCGTGAGAGGGCAGTTCCTGAGCCGGCTGGCTGCACTACGGGCGACGGGTCCGCCGCCGGGATCCGGATGCCAAGGGCGTCCGCGAGCCGGTCGACCTCCGCGCCAAGGATCGGCGAATCGGTCGGGGCCAGCGCGCCGACCTCGACCACCGTACGCCCGTCCTCCGTTGGTCTCGCGCGCACCCATACCCGCCGGCGCCGGATGCCGAGCGAGAGGATGAGGCCAAGAAGAGCAAGCACCGCGGCAGCAAGCGCGGGCCCAAGTCCTGGGTCGTCGGCGATGTCGAGATTGACCCAGGGCCGAATCTCGTCGAGCGTGATCGACCCGACTCCGCCAGGAAGCTGCGCGGTCTGACCCGGTGCAAGTGCGGCCCGCCACGGCTCCGTCGAATCCTTGTCGTCGCGCAGCTGGGTCATGTTGCTCGTGTCGAGCCGGTAGACGGACTGCGGGATGCCGGAGTCAAGTCCGAGATCCCCTTTCCAGCCGGTGATGTAGAGCTGTGGGTTCTTCAACTCGGGATACACCGAGATCGGTCCGAGCTCGGGATGGATCACCGCGGTCGGCAGCACGAAGCCCTGAAATCCCAGTTGGGTGGAGCCCGCATCGGGAACCTTGATCACTCCCCGCCCGGTCATAGTCTGCACGTCCTGGGTGAGGAAGGGGACCGCTTGCTTGAAGACCACGTCACCCCGCCCGTTGCGTACAGTGACAACGGCGGCGTATCCGCGTGCACCGAGGAAGACCTTCGTGCCGCCGACCTTCAACGGGTGGTTGACCCGGATCTCGCGGGCCACTGCCGGCGCATCCGGATCGCTTCGGTACGTGACCTCGCCGACGAACCTGGTGGGTGCGGCCGTATCCGGGTCGTAGTCGGCGATGAACCGGTCGAGCCGCAGCGAGAACGGCGGCAGCGCCGAGGTGTCGAAGAACTGCCCCGGGTTGAACGTGTCGTACTGGGTGACCGTGTTGGCGAACCCCTCGCCTTCGACCAGGAGCACGCTGCCCCGATAGCCGAACAGCTTTCCCATCGCGAACGCGACCAGCAGCACGACCAGCGCGATGTGGAAGACGAGGTTTCCGACCTCCCGCAGATAGCCCTTCTCGCCGCTGACCGCGCCGGCCGCTTGGGCGGTGCGAAAACGGCTGCCCCGCAGCACATCCTCGGCGACGCCGACGACTTCGTCGGTCGCCACCGCGGTCGTCCACTGCCGGTGCTCTGGCAGCCGGTCGAGCCGGCGCGGAGCGGCCGGCGGTTTCGCCCGCGCGGCCAGCAGGTGCCGGATCATCCGCGGGATGACGCAGCCGACCACGGAGATGAACAGCAACAGGTAGATGGCGGCGAACCAGGGCGCCGCAAAAACGTCGAAGAGCGAAAGCCGGTCGAGGACGGGTGCGAGGTCAGGGTGGTCCCGGAAGTAGTCGCTGACGGCGATGGGGTTCACCGAACGTTGCGGGAACACCGACCCCGGAACCGCGGCGAGCGCGAGCAGGAAGAGCAGGATCAGTGCCACCCTCATGGAGGTGAGTTGCCGCCAGAACCACCGCGCCCAGCCCAGTGGGCCGATACCTACCGGCCGGCCCGGCTCGTGGTCGCGCGGATTTGTGTACGAGGGCCCAGCGGCGCGGTTGGCGCCGGCGGCGGATGCGGGCGGCGAATCCCCTGCTCTCTTGACCTGAGACCGCGGTCCGGTCACCGACATTCGCTACACCGCCGTCTCGAAGTCGAGCGTCCACGATCGAAGGTGGATCGACAGGTCATTCCACCAACCGGTGACCAGGAGCAGTCCGAGGACGACGAGCATGCCGCCGCCCGCTCCCATCACCCAGACGTAGTGCTGCCGTACCCAGCCGAACGCACCGAGCGCCCAGCGAAAGCCGATCGCCGCGAGCACAAATGGAATACCGAGCCCCAGCGCGTAGGCAACCGTCAGCACCGCGCCGCGACCCGCGCTCGCGCTGCTGAAGGCGAGCGTCTGCACCGCGCCGAGCGTCGGGCCGATGCATGGAGTCCAGCCGATTCCGAAGAGTGCGCCGAGCAGGGGCGCCCCCGCCAGTCCCGCAGCCGGCGCTTGGTGGATGCGCCAGTCGCGCTGGAGTCCGGGAATCAGCCCCATGAAGGCCAGGCCGAACACGATGACCAGCGCACCGAGCACCCGGTTGATGGTGGCCTGGTGCTCAAGGAGATCCGCGCCGAAGTAGCCGAAGAACGCCCCGAATGATACGAAGACGGCGGTGAAACCGAGCACGAAGAGCACCGTCCCGATGAGGACCCGACCGCGTGCGCGCGCGGCGATCTCCGCGCCGGACATGCCGGTGACGTACGACAAATAACCGGGCACGAGCGGCAGGACACACGGCGACAGAAAGGAGACGAGTCCCGCGGCCAGCGCGACGGGCAGTGCCAGCAGCAGCGATCCGCTGGTGACGATGTCCGCGGTTCCCGAGGTCATGGCTTCTGTTCGGCGACGATCGGCGTGACCAGCTCGCGCAGTCGCTCCTCGGTCAGCGGCGTCAGCGCGCGGGCCGCCATCCGACCGCCGCGGTCGATGACGAGCGTCGTGGGGATCGCCTGCGGCGGCAGCGTCTCCTTGAACCGCAGCAGCAGCGCGCCGTCTCGGTCGACCACGCTTGGATAGGAGATGCCGAATCGCCGCTCGAAGGCGCGGGCGTTGTCGTCGGTGTCGCGGGTGTTGATCCCGACAAACCGTACGCCCTCGTTGGCGAGCTCGTCCGACACCCTTTGCAGCGACGGCGCCTCCGCCCGGCAGGGGGCGCACCACGACGCCCATACGTTCAGCACGACAACCCGGCCGCGCAGATCGGCCAGGTTGAACGCGCCGCCGTCCAGCGTCGTCCCGGTCAGGTCTGGCGCTGGCTTGCGCTCCGCCGGGTCGATCACTTCGACCGTGCCGTCCCCGCTGACATATCGCTGCCCGTTGCTGCTACCCGGCGTCACCTTGCCGTCCGTACACCCAGTCAGCGCCACGAGCAGCACGATCGCCGCGGCGAAGAACCACGGGCGACGGACCCAGACACGAGGACATTTCCCAGACAAGCTCAAGCTCCCGCGGCAAACTTCCGAGACGGCTTCACTGGCAGCAGGTCCTTCGCCGGCTCGACGTAGGACACGCTCTCGACGGCAGCGCCGTCGTAGGTGAAGCTCGTCAGGCTGGCGAGGGTGCATTGGCGCTTGCGCGGGTCGTGCCAGAGCCGCTTACCCTCCACCCGGCGCCGTGCGATCCAAACGGGCAGCTGGTGGCTGACGCAGACGACCTCCCGTCCGGGTGCGAGGTCGCGGGCGTCGGCCATCGCGGCGAGCATCCGCGCGGCGATGTGCACATATGGCTCACCCCACGAAGGTCGCAACGGGTTGCGCAGAAACCGCCAGTGCCTCGGGCGGCGCAGCGAGCCGTCGCCGACCCCGAACGTGAGCCCCTCGAACACATTCCCCGCCTCGGTCAAGCGCGGGTCGATGCTGAAGCCGAGGGTGAAGGCTTCGGCGATGATCTCCGCCGTCTCCTGCGCTCGCTCGAGCGGGGCAGATATGACGGCTGCGATGTCGTTGCCCTGGTCCGTCAGGTACTCCGCGACCCGATCGGCCATCTTCCGGCCAAGCTCGGAGAGGTGGTAGCCCGGCAGCCGACCGTACAAGATTCCGTTTGGGTTTTGCACCTCGCCGTGGCGGAGGAGGTGCACGACGGTCGGGACGGCCGGCGTTTCGCCCGGCTCGCGATCGCTTTCGGTCACCGTCCCCCCTCTACCGAGCCCGCCGTCGGTTCTGGCGCCGGCTCGCTGCCCGCCTCGGCGGCCGCCCGGGCCGCCTCCGGCAACGCGTCAACGACCCGGGACAGTGCCGCGTCGTCGTGTGCGGCGGACAGGAACCACACCTCGAACGCCGACGGCGGAAGGTAGACGCCTTGTGACAGCATCGCGTGGAAGAAGGCCGCGAACTGCCTGGTGTCCTGGCGGCGAGCGCCGGCGAAGTCAGTCACATCGGCGTCGGTGAAGAAGACCGAGAACATGTTTCCGGCGTGCTGCACCCGGTGCGGGAGGCCTTCCTTCGCGAGTGCTTCGGTTACCACCGTTCGCAGCTCCACGGCCGCCCGGTCGACTTGGTCGTACACCTCGGCGGTCGCCAGGCGCAGCGTGGCGAGGCCGGCGGCCGCCGCGATCGGGTTCCCGGACAGGGTGCCGGCTTGGTAGACCGGCCCGGCCGGCGCAAGGCGCTCCATGATCTCTCGCCGGCCGCCGAACGCAGCTGCCGGGAAGCCGCCGCCCATCACCTTGCCGAAGGTGAACAGGTCCGGCGTGACACCCTCGATCCCCCACCAGCCGGCCCGGCCGACGCGGAAGCCGGTCATCACCTCGTCGGAGATGAACACCGCGCCGTAACGCCGGCAGGTGTCCGCGATCGCCTGGTTGAAGCCGGGTGCGGGCGGAACCACGCCCATGTTCCCCGGCACCGCCTCGGTGATCATGCATGCAATGTCATCGCCATGCTGCTCGAAGGCCGCCGCGAGCGCCGCCGGATCGTTGTACGTGAGGACGATCGTGTCGGCCGCCTGCGCGCCGGTGACGCCGGGAGTGTCTGGAAGGCCGAAGGTTGCCACACCGGACCCGGCGCTCGCCAGCAGAGCGTCGACGTGTCCGTGGTAGCAGCCGGCGAACTTCACGATCTTGGTCCGGCCGGTGTACCCACGAGCCAGCCGGATCGCCGACATCGTGGCCTCAGTGCCGGAATTGACCAGGCGTACCTGCTCGGCCGCGGGCACCCGGGCAGTGATCTCCTCGGCCAGCCGGACCTCGTGCTCGGTGGGCGCGCCGAACGAGGTGCCGCGCTCCACTGCGGCGGTGGCCGCCTTGACGACCTCCGGATGGGCGTGGCCGAGCAGCAACGGCCCCCATGAGCAGACCAGGTCGACGTAGGTCCGACCGTC
>JBKOZJ010000072.1:0-24199 GCA_046725875.1 Actinomycetota bacterium | reverse complement strand
GGGAAGTTGGGCGCCGAGGATGAACACGCCCAGCAGAATCGGCACCGCACCCCTCAAGCCAGTCCACAACACGAACACTCGCTCACCGCGCCGCAGCCGGATAGGCCACAACAGCAGCCCGACCAGCAGCGGTCGTATCGCGAACACCAGCAGCGCGGCAAGGGCCAGACCGATCAGCCACGTATTGCGGTTAGCCAGGTCGGCGAGGCGAACGGTGAGGCCGAGCAGGAGGAACGCGACGATCTCGCCCAGGCTGGAAAGCGCCGAGTGGAAGCGCCGAATATCGCCCCTAAAGGGTGCAGGCTCGTCGCCGATCAGGATCCCGGCGACGAACACCGCCAAGAACCCTGACCCCCCGACTGCAGTGGCGGCGCCGTAGATCGCCAGTGCCCCGGCGAGGACCCGCAGCGGGTAGAGGCCCTCGTACGGCAGCGACAGGCGGCGCATCAGCCACAGCAGTGCCCAGCCACCAGCCATGCCGATGATGATCCCCACCACCATCTGCAGGCAGAACTGGGCGGCCACCGATCCGGCGGCCCCCAGACCGGATCCCTCCGCTGCGAGCAATGCAGTCATCAACGCGATGCCGACCGGGTCATTCGCTCCCGACTCGCCCTCCAACAAGGTGCCGGGCCGTCCGGCGATTTCCCGGCCACCCAGCACGGAGAAGACCGCGGCCGGATCGGTCGGGGCCAACGCGGTGCCGACGAGCAACGCGGCACGCCAATCCAGCCCGAACAGCGCGTGGGCGCAAACGGCGACGGCGCCGCCGGTGACCAGAGTGCCGGCCGTGCCGATCCAAGCCGTAGCCACAGCGGCCGGACGGAACTGCCGCCAGCCGATATGCATGCCTCCGTCGAAGAGGATCACGACCAAGGCCAGCGTCACGATCTGCTCGACCGCGTCCACACTGAGCCTGCCAAGCGAGGGCCACAGATCGGAGGCGATAGCGGCGGTGATCAAGAAGATCGCCGGGGCGGGAATACGTACCCACTCGCTGAGCCGGTGGGAGAACACCGCTGC
Source organism: Actinomycetota bacterium (assembly GCA_046725875.1). Lineage (GTDB taxonomy): Bacteria > Actinomycetota > Actinomycetes > JAKEEW01 > JAKEEW01 > JBKOZJ01. The sequence goes on along the minus strand of JBKOZJ010000072.1, from coordinate 23,176 downwards.
CAGTCCGACAAGCGCCGTGACCAACACGGCCACACCGAACGACTCCACCGAGGTCACACCGAACCCGTCGGTCGGGCGGGCCAGACCAACGGTGGCGGATCGGTCACGGCTCGGGACATCCGGGGCTCCTCGACAAGGGCACGGCCACTTACACCGCCGACCCGTCTTCCCGGCACACCTAACGATCAACCTACCTGCAGTAACCCGCGGCGGGCGAGCAGCCAACCGACCGATGCGCCGGGCGACTTCCCTTGCGGGTCGCTCGTCCCGCAGCGATCTCCCGTAGCTCGGCGATCGCCGCCTGCACGCGGAGTGGTGTACGGCTCGCGTAACGGAAGGCGGTCGGAAACTGACCCGTAACGTTTACCTCGCCAGGAGCGAATACCTAGTAGCCACGTCGCCACCTGAGGCGGCGACGGGGTAGGAGGCGGCCCCAGCCGGCATGGGGGGACATGGCGGACGGCTGGGGCCGCGTCCTAGCACCATAGTGGCTGCAAACTTCGTACCCCGCGTGGCGTTGGCATGGCCTAGGGGTGTGACGGATTCCGCTAACAGACCGGCCGGTTCGAGCACGGATCGCGACGGATCAGTCATGTACTGCTACCGTTTCCGTTGTCTGGGCCTCGTCCAATTCCCCCGTTGCGACGAGGCCCAGCCTCTACACGGGGCGAGCCCCGTCGGCTGTTCCCGCTAGCCGCAGCCCCCGGCGCGAGCTCTCCCAGTCCCGCATGTGAGGACGGTCGCCGCCACGACCGTAGTGTCGAACTCGTCCAGAATCACCCGAACGATGTGACGACCGCTCGCCCGGGCGGCGCGACCCTGAATGTAGGCCAACTAGGGGAGGCAGTATGGCGCCGCCGATTTCCCGCGGCTTCCGGGGCCGCCGCCGTGAAGACGTCCCGCGCGATCGACTCCCGCCGGGCCAATACGTAACGTTCGACTTCCCGGTGCTTTCCGCCGGGCCCACCCCGCGCACCCGGCTCGACCAGTGGGATTTTGCGATCGTGGGCGAGGTGGATCAGCCCCGCCGGTGGAGCTGGGAAGAGTTCCGCGGGCTGCCGTCCGAGGAGATCACCGCTGACCTCCACTGCGTGACAAAGTGGTCGAAGCTCGACACCGTCTGGCAGGGCGTTTCCGTCGACACGCTCCTCGCCGGAATCGATACGTCGGCGGAGTACGTCCTCCAGTACTCCGACGGCGGCTACACGACAAACCTGCCGCTCGAGGACGTGACGGGCGGCAAGGCCTGGGTAGCGTTCGGCTACGACGGCGAGCCGCTCGAGCCTGAGCACGGCGGCCCGGCGCGCATGCTCGTCCCCCACCTCTATTTCTGGAAGAGCGCGAAGTGGGTGCGCGGTCTGCGGCTGCAGGCGACCGACCAGCCCGGTTTCTGGGAGACGAACGGCTACCACAATTACGGGGACCCATGGCGGGAACAGCGGTATTGGGGCGACTGAAGTGGCAGGTCGGGATCGTCGTCGACATAAGCGGAGACACCGCGCGTCGAAACGATCACTGTCGACATAAGATGGCTCGGACCGACTGGAGGCTGAGGTGGATGACTTGATGCTCGACGGCAACGCCATCGCAGGCATGCTGCAGGAGGTGTTCGCGGTCGAGGTGACCACCGCCATCGCCACCTGCGACGGGTGCGGTGCGGCCCAGCCGATTGGGGCGATTCACGTCTACCAGGGTGCGGGCACCGTGCTGCGCTGCCCGCACTGCGACAACCCCCTAGCCAAGATCGTCAAAGACGGCCCGCGCATGTGGATGGGCCTCCCCGGAATGCGCACCCTCGAAGTCGCCGTCTAGCCCCTCCCGTTCGGAGCCCGACCGTCACCGATTAGCTCATGCGACGCCACCGAACCGATGCCCCCGCCGCGAGACTCCCAGGACAGGAGGTCGTCATGAGCAGCAGCGTCGAGCGCGAGATACAAGAAGCCCGTGACCTGTTTGCCAATACTGTCCCTGAGGTCGGTGACGGGAAGTGAACCTGTTCGGCGCGCGACGCCATCCCGGAGCGGCAGCGTTGCCTGTCGAGAGTCACCTGGCTGGTTTTGACGGGGCGACCGGCTGGCTCAACTCGGCGCCGCTCACCGTCGCCGACCTGCGCGGGAAGGTCGTTCTCGTCGATTTCTGGACGTACACCTGCATCAACTGGCTCCGGACGCTCGCCTATGTCCGTGCGTGGGCCGAGAAGTACGAGGATCAAGGGTTGGTCGTGGTCGGCGTCCACACGCCGGAGTTTCCGTTCGAGCATGACGTGGACAACGTTCGCCAGGCAGCGAAGGACATGACCGTCGAGTATGCGATCGCGCTCGACAGCGATTATGCAATCTGGAGTGCCTTCGCCAACAGATACTGGCCCGCTCTGTACATCGCGGACCCGCAAGGACGAATCCGACACCACCAATTCGGCGAGGGCGGATACGAGGAGTGCGAAATGGTCGTCCAGTGGTTGCTGGGCGAGGCTGGACACCGCGTCGGCGACGATCTGGTCTCCGGCACCGCCGAGGGTTTCGAGGCCCAAGCCGATTGGACGAATTTGGGATCGCCGGAGACCTACCTGGGCTACGAGCAAACTCAGAACTTTGCGTCTCCCGATGGCGCCGACTTCGACGAACCTCGCACTTATGTCGCTCCGGATCAGTTGAGGCTCAACCATTGGGCTCTATCCGGGGACTGGACGATCGAGAGCGGAGCAAGCGTGCTGAACCGCGCCGACGGACGGATTGTGTTTCGCTTCCACGCCCGCGACGTCCATCTCGTCATGGGTCCGCGTGCGCGAGGCACGTCCGTGCCGTTCGGCGTCCTCGTCGATGGAGAACCCCCCGGTGCCGCTCACGGGCTCGACGTCGACGAACAGGGCCACGGAGCGCTGATCCAACCACGGCTCTATCAGCTGATTCGCCAAGGGGGATCGATCATCGACCGCACGTTCGAGATCACCTTTCTCGCTCCGGGTGTTGAGGCCTACGTGTTCACGTTCGGCTAGGCCCGCCGTCCACTTCCTGGCAAACAGGTACGTGCAGCCGGATTTGCCGCTCGCCACGCCGTCCCACCGCCCGCTGGTCTTCTGCCAACACGGGTCCCCCGGTTGGCCGAGCCGCTGGTAGACGGCTATGCGAGACAGTGTTAGATTCCTTAAGTTCTAGTGAGAACCGGCGAGCTGGCCTTGCTTCCGCCAGCAGACGGGGGTGGAACGCCGGGCCAGCTCCACCGGGTTTACTTCCGGGGGGTTTCGGGCGACCGTGTGCCTGTCAGCGCAACAGCTTCAAGGCGGCCGTATCAAGCGAGAAACCGGACGGCCGCGGCAACGGGGGCCTCCCGCGCGCACATCCATGACCTCGCGAAGCACGCACTTCACAATGCTCATATCCGTCCGCACGGGAGGTACTCAGAGCGTACCTCCGGGATGCAGGACGGTGGTATCGCCGTGCGCAAGCAAACCGCGCACGACGGTTCCTCCAGATGCCCAGAGGGAGAGAGTCAATGAAGAAGCTAACGCTGTCCAAGGAGACCCTGCGGACGCTCGACGAGAAGGAACTGTCCCTGATCGTCGGTGGCGACCAAAGTGGCGGCAACACCCCGCCACAGGGTGGTCCAAATGGCTGCCCCAACACCAAGGCACCGGGCTGTTCATAACCCGAACACGTAACTCGGGCTGCCGGTAACCCGAACGCGTAAGGATTGCTGGCAGAGCAGTTCCAGGCCGAATGGATCAGGCAGCGCACGTATATGTGGGCTGCCTGATCCACATTCCCGGTCGGACGACACGGTTGCCGCCGCAGGAGGACGCGCGGCGCGGGGGTGAGCGACGTAGTGCAAGGCAATCCTGACGGCGGAATAGGCCTGCGTGGTGAGCGGAGTGGGGTTGGCCGCACGCCGACGCTGGGTGATGCGGGCCGCGGAAGCTCCTGGCGACCGATCTTGTCGGGCGCAACGGCGCAGCAGGCTCTGCAGGCAGTCGACGCCATCACCGAGTCCATCACGTCGATGACTGCAGTACCCGGCGAACGAGACCCTTCGCTCGGCAGGGGGCAGGCCGGTCTGGCCCTCCTGTACACCTGGCTGGCCCGGACCTGCCGCATGCCGCAGGCGGACGTCCTCGCATCACAGTGTCTCGACCAGGCCGTCGATGCGGTGTCGACGCGGGCGATGAACGCTTCCCTCTACGGAGGGTTCACGGGCGTGGCCTGGGCGGCCGAGTTGGTGGACGGCATGCTCGACCCGGACGCAGAGGACCGCGGCGAGGCAGTCGACGACGCGCTTCTGCGACTCTTGTCGCGGCCCAACCTGTGGTCGGCGCCCTACGACCTTGTCGTGGGCCTCACTGGTCTCGGCGTGTACGCCCTGCAACGGTACCCGCGCCCGCTCGCGATCGAATGCCTCCGCCGGGTCGTCGAGCGGCTGCAGGAGTGCGCCCGGCACGACGACCATGGGCTTTCCTGGTGGACGCCACCCACCGAGATACTGGATCAAGAATCCCGGGAGCAGTATCCGTCCGGGCGCACCGATCTGGGGGTCGCCCACGGCGTGGCCGGGCCCATCGCCCTTCTTGGCAGCGTATGCGGCGCCGGGGTGGCGGAGGTGACGGCGCGCCCGCTCCTTGAGGGGGCTGTGAGCTGGCTGTTGGCGCATTCGGTGCCGACCGAAGCGGGCCCGACCTTCCCCGTCTGGGTGGCACCAGCCTTCCAGCCGTCGCCAGCCCGTTGCGCCTGGTGCTACGGGGATCCCGGGATTGCGGCCGCCCTTTTGATCGCGGCGCGCGGCGTGGGTGATGCCGGCTGGGAGCGCTCGGCGGTGGCGCTGGCCTGCCGGGCGGCGGAACGGCCAACGTCAGAGACCGGAGTCGTCAACGCCAACTTCTGCCACGGAGCGGCCGGGTTGGCCCATCTCTACAACCGCATGTACCAAGCCACCGGGGAACCCAAGCTCGGCCGTGCCGCCCTGTACTGGCTGGAGCGCACGCTCGGCTTCTACCGTCGGGCCAGAGACGCCGGCGGCACGTGGGTGGAGGGAAACTGGGACCCGGGCCAGCGGGAGCTGTGGACGTGGACCGGCACCGAACTCGTCGAGGGAGCCGCCGGGGTCGCCCTGGTCCTGTTGGCTGCGGCAACATCCGTCGAGCCCACCTGGGACCGGATGTTCCTGGTCTCGGCCCCGAAGCCTGATCCGGGCACCTCAGGTGACTGAGCGCGACAAGGCCGGCCAGCGATACACCCCGTCGGGGTTCTTCGTTCTGCGGACGCCATTGTTGCCGTTCGAGGAGATGGCGGCCTGGGGTGAGGGACTGGAAGCCATCGGCGTGCTCGGCGACCCCCAGCGCCTGGAGGCGGCCCTCGAGCGGGACCGGGCCAGACTCCGCGCCCGGCTCCTCGCGGCGGTCACCCGTCCCGAGGTGCGAGATGCGATCTTCCTCGCCTCACCGAGCGTGGACGAGGCCCTCGAGGTCTGGCAGAAGGATCCGGACAGCGAACGAGGCCGCAAGCTCGAGCCCGCCGTGGTGGCGTACTTCAGCCGAGCGGCGGCCCGAGCCACCCCCTTTGGTCTGTTCGCAGGAATCACCACTGGCACCATCGACGCGCACACCAGGCTGCACCTCAAGGCGCGGGAGTGGTACCGACGTCATAGCCGGCTCGACATGGACTACCTGTGGGCGCTGGCCGAAGCCGTCGAGCGCGACCCTCAGCTCCGCAAGCCGTTCGTGTACGAGCCCAACTCCAGCCTCTACGAGACAGCTGGTCGCCTGCGCCTGGCCGAAGCTCGGCTGACCGCTACCGGCCGCTCCTACCACCTCGTCGCAGTCGACAAGAATCCCTATCTCACCGCCGTGCTCGAGCGGGCCCGAGGAGGAACGACGCCGGAGGCCGCGGCGGAGGTGTTGGTCGACGACGAGATCACCCAGGCCGAGGCTGAGGAATACGTGGCGGAGCTGGTCGACAACCAGCTCCTCGTCAGCGACGCCCGGCCGGTCGTCACGGGAGACGAGCCGGTGCACGGCCTGGTCGCCACGTTGCGCGCTCACGCAGAGACGGCACGGATCGCCAAGCGGCTCGACGAGGCGCGGGCCGCCCTCGAGGCGATCGACGCCGCGGGGCTGGGGGCCTCCCCCGACCGCTATCGAGCCGTCGCCTCGGACCTTTCGGATCTCCCCGCTCAGCCCGACCTGTCCCGTCTGGTGCAGGTCGACCTGGTCAAACCCGCCCAGGAGGCCACGCTCGGCAGCCGGGTCGTCTCCGAGATCACGCGAGGCGTCAGGATCCTCCATCAGCTGGCTCGTCCTCAAGGGCCTGGAGGCCTGGCGCGGTTTCGCGAAAAATTCTCCAAGCGCTACGAGACTCGGGAGATCCCGCTGGTCGAAGCGCTGGACGAGGAGCTCGGCATCGGCTTCGAGCGGTCCGACTCGCCGCTGGCCGAGGCCTCTCCGCTGCTGGCCGGGCTCCCGTTCCGCGCTGGTGATCGAGAGGCGATGCCATGGACCGGGCGCGACGCATTGCTCCTGGGAAAGCTGGCGCACGCGCTTGCCGAGGGGGCCGGCGAGATCGCGCTCGAGGCATCCGACCTCGAGGCGCTGGCCTCGCAGCAGCATCGTCCACTCCCTGATGCCTTCTACGCGATGGCCACGGTGGCGGCCGAGTCCGACCGCGCCATCGCGCAAGGTGCGTTCCGCGTACTCCTGCAGTATGTGGACGGGCCGCCTGGCGCTCTGATGCTCGGCCGCTTCTGCCACGCCGACCGGGCCCTGCACGAGTTCGTCCACGCCTATCTCCAGGCGGAGGAGGCACGCCACCCCGAGCAGTTGTTCGCGGAGATCGTGCATCTTCCCGACGGCCGGACCGGCAACATCCTGTGCCGTCCTGTGTTGCGGGAGTACGAGATCCCCTACCTCGGCCGCTCGGGCGCGCCGGCCGACCGCCAGCTTCACGTAACGGACCTGCTGGTATCGGTGCGCAACGACCGGATCGTTCTGCGCTCCCGGCGTCTGGGGCGCGAGGTCGCGCCGAGGCTCACCACCGCCCACGACGAGGACTGGCGGAACCTGGGCGTGTACCGCTTCCTGTGCGCGCTCCAGCGCCAGGACGCGGTCTCGGACCTCACGTGGGACTGGGGTCCGCTCCGGCAAGCCCCCTTCCTGCCTCGGGTCGTCAGCGGACGGCTCGTGCTGTCCCGCGCTCGCTGGAACCTCACGGAGGCCGAACTGCTGGCGCTCGGCCAGACCGGGACTGCCGACCAGTTCGCCGCCGTGCAAGCGTGGCGCGCGGAGCGGCGGCTGCCGCGCTACGTGGCCCTCATCGATCGTGACCACCAGCTCGTCATCGACCTCGACAACGTGCTGAGCGTCGCGGCGCTCGCTCGCCAGCTCCGGGGGCGACGCCAGGCAGAACTCGTCGAGATGTTCCCCGACCCCGATGAACTGTGTGTCATCGGCCCGGAAGGCCGTTTCGTGCACGAGCTGGTCGTTCCGTTCATCCAGGCGGCCCCGCCGCGACCCGAGCCCGACTTCGCGGCCCGGCACGTTACCAGCAGCCTGGTCGGTCGCCGCTTCCCACCGGGCTCGGAGTGGCTCTACGCCAAGCTCTATACGGGCGCGGGAACGGCCGACCACGTGCTCAACCACCTGGTTGGCCCCTTGGTACGGTCATCTCTCGCCTCCGGCACCGCCGACGCCTGGTTCTTCATTCGCTATAGCGATCCCGAGTGGCACCTGCGACTCCGTCTTCACGGCGAACCCGGGCGGCTCCACGCCGAGGTGCTACCGAGCCTGGAAGCAGCCGCGGCCCCGCTCCTCGAGGCGGGGCAGCTGTGGCGCATGCAGCTGGACACCTATGAGCGGGAGGTCGAGCGCTTCGGCGGCGACCGAGCGATCGAGCTGGCCGAGCTGGTGTTCGCCGCCGACAGCGAAGCCGTGCTCACCATCCTCGGGCTGTTGTCGGGCGATGCCGGACTCGACCTGCGCTGGCGTCTGGCCATCCGCGGCATGGACCTGCTCTTCGACGATCTCGGACTGGCACTCGAGGAGAAGCGATCCCTGGCACGACGGGCGCGGGAGGGCCTCGGTCGGGAGTTCGGTATCGACGGGAACTTCAGGGGTCGGGTGAGCGACCGGTACAGGGCGGAGCGGGCCCGCCTGGAGGCGCTGCTTGATCCCGGACAGGCTCCGCCGGCGCCTCTTCTTGCGGGAGTGGAGGCGCTGCGCCGGCGATCGCTTCAGCTCGCTCCCGTCACGGCGGAGCTGCGTCGGCTCGGCCAGGCCGGGCGGCTGTCGGCGAGGCTTACCGACATCGCGATGAGCTACGCGCACATGCACGTCAATCGCTTGCTGCGCTCCGCCCACCGGGCCCAGGAGCTCGTCCTCTACGAACTACTCGACCGCGCCTACAGTGCCCAGGCTGGGCGCCGATCCGTCCCGTCATGACCGAACGACCATCCCTGTTCCGCCAAGAGGCCCTCGACTTCCGAGTCAGCGGGCCTGGACAAGGCGGCGTGCTGCGGATCGAACCTCCGTGGACCGGGTGGCTGTATTGGATCGTGCTGGCGTTGGTGGTTGCGGGTGTCGTCGTCGCCGCTACGGTTCGCACCTCCGAGACCACGTCGGGGCCAGCCTTGATCAACATGCAGGAACGGACCTTCGTGGCCCTTGTCCCGGCCGCCGCCTCTCCAGATCTCCAGCGCGGCCAGCTCGTCCGCCTCCAGATGGACGGCGGGGACGGGAAGCCTCTTGCCGCCCGCGTGATCAGGGCCGACGTCGCCGATCAGGCTGGCGTTCGCCAGGCCGGCTTCGCTTCGTTTTCCGAGCCGGCTGTGCTGGTCACGGGGGTCCTCGCACCGGACGCCGACGTGGCGTCGTTGCGGCCGTCGCCGCGACTCGAGGGCCGGGCCGTCGTCGTTCTGCGCTCGGAGAGGATGCTTAGTCTTTTTCTTCGGCAGTTTGGCGGGATGCTGGCAGGAGGTGGGGACTCCTAGTGCGCCGGCGAGTGCCTTGGGTCAGACAGATGGGGTTGGCCGACTGCGGTGCTGCCAGTCTCTCCATGGTGCTTGCCTACCACGGCAAGCAGGTGCCGCTCGACGAGCTGCGCCAGATGACAAGCACCAACCGCGACGGCGTCGACGCGTTGGCCATGACCCAGGCGGCGAAGCGGTATGGCTTGAGCGCAAGAGGCGTGACGGCGGACCTAGCTGACCTCGGGCACTTGCCTCCCGCGACGATCCTCCACTGGGAATTCACGCACTTCGTCGTCTTCGAGCGCCTGCGGAGAAACGGCGTGCAAGTCGTGGATCCGGCCGTCGGACGCCGGCGACTGTCCATGGAGGTCTTTCGTCGCTCCTATACCGGTGTCGCCATCACGTTCGAGCCGGGCGAGGACTTCCAGACCTCCAAGCTGAACAACAAGGGCACCTGGCGGTATCTCCGACCGCTGCTCGGCCAATCCCGGAAGCTCACCAGGGTGCTCGTCGGATCGGTGCTCCTGCGGCTCCTCGCACTCGCGCTTCCAGTGCTGACCGGGCTGCTAGTGAACGAGATCGTCCCGCGCAACGACCAGCACCTGCTGCTGGTGACCGGGGCCGCCATGGGTGCGGTGGTCTGCTACTTCCTCGTCGCGACGCTGCTGCGGAGCCACCTGCTGCTGCAACTGCGCACGCGCCTCGACGTACGCCTGACGACGGCTTTCGTCGACCACTTGGTGAACCTTCCGTATGCATTCTTCCTCTTCAGGTCCGCCGGCGACCTGATGATGCGCCTCCAAAGCCACACCGTCGTGCGCGAGACCCTGACCACCGGCACCATCTCGGCCCTGATTGACGGCAGCCTAGCGAGCCTCTACCTTGTCCTGCTGTTCATGCTGAGCCCTCCGCTGGCGGTGCTCGTCCTGGGATTGAGCCTGCTGCAGGTGATGCTCCTCCTGCTCGCGCGGCGGCGGAACCAACACCTGATGTCGGAGAGCCTGCAGGTTGAAGCCAAGTCGCAGAGCTACACCTTTGAGCTGTTGGCCGGCATCGAGACGCTCAAAGCGGCGGGTGCCGAACGGCGAGCGGCCGAGCATTGGGAGCGGTTGTTCATCGACCAGGTAAACGTGGCCGTGCGCCGGGGACGGCTGGAGGCGTCCGTGGATGCCGTCACGCGCACGCTCCAGCTGGGCTCGCCGCTGGCCATCTTGGTCTACGGCGGCTTCCAGGTTCTGAACGGCAGCCTGTCCCTCGGGACCATGCTCGCTGCCGCTGCCCTGGCGGCCGGCTTTTTGGAGCCGCTTGCCACCATGGTCGAGACGGCCTTCAAGCTCCAATTGCTGCGTAGCTACATGGAGCGCATCAACGAGGTGCTGGACACGTCCCGGGAGCAGGAGGGGCAGCAGGTAACAACCGTTCACCACCTCTCCGGGCGGGTAACGGCCGAGGGTATCTCGTTCGCCTATGGGCCGCTGGCACCCGAGGTGCTGAAGGACGTGTCGCTCGAAGTCCAGCCCGGCCAGCAGTTGGGCATCGTCGGGCGCACTGGTTCCGGGAAGTCGACCCTTGCACACATCCTCCTCGGCATGTATCCCCCCACGTCCGGGCGGATCATGTTCGACGGGACTGACCTTGCCGAGCTCGAGCTCCAGTCGCTGCGTAGGCAGATCGGCATCGTCACGCAGAGGCCATACCTTTTCGGAGCGACCATTCGACAGAACATCGCTCTCAGCAACCCGGGGATGCCTCACGAGATGGTGGTCGAGGCGGCCAAGCTAGCCTGCATCCACGATGAGATCGTCGCCATGCCAATGGGTTACGACACGCTACTCGTGGATGGCGGTGCGTCGCTTTCCGGAGGTCAGCAGCAGCGGATCGCACTCGCCCGAGCCTTGGCCCATCGCCCCTCCATCCTGCTGCTCGACGAGGCTACGAGCGATCTCGACTCCGTCACCGAACGAATGGTGTACCTCAACCTCGACACGCTCGGCTGCACGCGGATTGTGATCGCCCACCGGCTGAGCACGATCGTCAATGCGGACCTCATCCTGCTGATGGAACAAGGAAGGATTGTGCAGCGGGGAACGCACGACGAGCTGATGGCGCTGCCTGGACTCTATAGGGAGCAGGTCCTGGCGCAGCTGGGCGCTACCTCTCCCGATGTTTCGTCGTCCAGTTGAAGGCGAGTCAGCGAACGCTCCGTCCTCGCAGCCGGGAGTTGACCGCGACGATCCTGTAGGCCCTGGCGCACCAGGGCGCCACGGCCCGCCTCGGGCATCTGCGTGCGGTCTCAGCCGAGCAGGGCGTACACGGTGGTCGCATGGGCGGCGGGATCAGGGGCGCCGTCAGGGGTCATGCTCACGCTGGCGAACGCGAGCGTTCGGCCGAGCTTGGTGACCGTCGCGGTGACGAGAACGTCCGCATCAACAACTGAGCGCTGGAAGGAGATCGACTGCTGGACCGTGGTCATGGGCCCGTAGTTGCCGCGTGCGCCGCTGATCGCGATGACCGTGGCTGTGTCGGCGGCGGCCATCAGCGCTTGCCCAGAAAGGGCACCACCTTCCCGGGCAAGTCGCTCCGTCTTGGGCAGTCGCAGGGTGGCATGCCCAGGACCGATCTCCTCGACGACAAGACCGAGATCTTGAACCCAGGGCGCGAAATTCGCCTTCAGGATCGCATTGCCTTCCGCGACTGTCAGCGCCATTCGTTCATCATGCCCGGCCGGGTACTCCCAGGCAGCCGGTTCAGGCGGGGGAGCGCGGCGCAGCTCGTTGATCATTGTGCCTGTCGCTGTGGGCGCTGACGTGGCCACCTCCCCCGACCCTCGACGTACCGCCATGGTCGTTCCGGTCGGTAGCCCGCATTAAGAGCTAACGAGGGCCGCGTCAGACGCACAGTTAGAACCAAGCTGATCTTAGTCGCGGCGATCGGGTCCAGGACCAAGGCCAAGCCGGCCATGCTGGTCGCCCATGCAGCAGCCCGTCACGACGGTCAGCCCTGCCTCCTCCGCGAGGCGCACCGCTTCGTCAGTCTCGGTACCGAGCTGGAACCAGAGCACCTTGGCGCCAATCGCGATCGCGTCCTTGGCTACGGCCACGGCTTCCTCCGGCGGCCTGAACACATCGACGACGTCGACCGTCTCCGCTATTGCTCTGAGCGAGGTGTAAACCCGCTCGCCAAAGATCGTCCCACCTCGTGGATTGACGGGGATTATCCGGTAGCCCTGGGACCGCAAGTAGGCGGGTATTACGTGTGCCGCCTTCCCCCCGGTGCCGGACGCGCCGACGACAGCAATCGTGCGCGTCCGCTCGTATACGTCCCTCAGCTGGGCGGGATGCCTCGTTGTCGAACTCATCATTAGTCCTCAACAGGGGAGCGGGCACGGTGCATTTCGGGATAAGTAGCAGCCACCTCTGACCCAGCTTCTCGCATCCAACCGGCGATCGCTCGCCGAGGGCGGCCAATCATGGAGTGTCTTCGAGCCGTTGCCCCCCGACATCGTAGGGAACATTGACCGTCTGGTCGGCGCCGGGCTTCGGGCACCAGCCACCGGAGAACGTGCCGTCCTGGCGCCAAGAGCCGGTGAAGGTGGCGTTCAGCTGCCCGTACGAAACCGTGATGGTCACGCGGTCGCCCCGAACGTCCCACTTGTAGGGCAGCGGCTCGGGCGCGAAATTGGAGTACACGGTCGAGGGAAAGGTGTCGGTCTGCGGGTCGTAGCCGATCAGCTCCAAGGCGTCGATCTGCAGCCCTGCGAAGTCGATGTGCCCGCGTTGCTCGAGGAAGAAGCCGCCCGGCAGCCAGCGGAACGACGTCACGCCTTTGATGTTGGTCTCGTCCGACCCCACCAGGTGGCCTTCCATGTTCCAGCGACCGACGAGCCGGTCGAGCCGCTTGAGCGCGGGGTCTGGCTGGGGCAGGTCAGGGTTCTCGGACATTACGGTTTCTCCTTTGCTGGTTCAGCCGATCTTGTACTCCCGCCGGACCAGTGACACGCCGCGATCCGCGGTACCGATTCGTCGTGCCGCCTCGTCCGTTGTCCGAGCGCCGATCTCTCTCATCAGTAGAACTGCCACCTGACGCCGAACTCATCGCCGAGCCTGGGGTCGGTCCACTGACGGCCGTCGGGTCCGCGGGCAGCGTGTCGGCGTGTGGCCGGGCATGAGGTGCCGGAGTCCGGGCTTCTGGACGCCGTCCGCCGGGGGGACGCCGACGCGTTCGGCCGCCTGGTCGAGCCTTACCGCGGGGCGATTCACGCGCACTGCTACCGGATGCTGGGCTCGTTGTTCGATGCCGATGATGCGCTGCAAGAGACCCTGTTGCGGGCCTGGCGCGCGCTGCCGCGGTTCCGGGGACCCGAGCGGCTGCGCCCCTGGCTGTACCGGATCGCGACCAACGTCTGCCTGGACGCGCTTGGGCACAGGCGCCGCCGGGGGCTGCCGATCGAGCACGGCCGTCCCGCTCGCCCGAGCGACGAACCGGGGGAACCGCTAGCTGAACCGGTCTGGGTGGAGCCGTACCCGGACGAGGCCCTCCGGCTGGCAGATGGGTACGCCTCGCCGGAGGCTCGGTACGAGCAGCGGGAGGCCGTTGAGCTCGCGTTTATCGCGGCGCTGCAGCATCTGCCGGCCTCGCAACGGGCCGTGCTCCTGCTCCGCGACGTGCTCGGCTTCTCGTCCAGACAGACCGCGGAGACGCTGGACACCACGGTCGCGGCGGTGAACAGTGCGCTGCAGCGGGCGCGGCGGCGGGTCGACCAGCGGATGCCGGCGCGCAGCCAGCAGGCGACCCTGCGCGCGCTCGGCGACGAGCGGGTCCGCGCGATCGTGGCGGGCTACCTCGACGCCTGGGGGCGGGGCGACATCGACGCGCTCGCGGCCATGCTCGCGAAGGACGCCACGTTCGCGATGCCGCCGTATCCGACCTGGTGGCGCGGTCGGGAGGTCATCGCCGCCTTTGCCGCCCAGCCCGTCCATCGCTACCTGCCGACTCGGGCGAACGGCCAGCCAGCGAACGCGGCCTACCGCTGGGACGCGCAGACGGGCAGCTACGTGGCGGAGGCGCTCGAGGTGCTCACCCTGGAGGGCGCCCGGGTGAAGGCGATGACCGCGTTTATGATGCCCGGCGTCTTCCAGCGGTTCGGCCTGCCCGACCACCTTCCGGGAGAGAACCCGCCACGCAGCCGCGAGGCAAGGTAGCGCGATAGCCGCCGTTGGGGGCCCAAGTCGGATCGGTCCGGTCATCCACGGCGCAATCTCCGGGCACTGTGACTCGGTGAGCCAGCAGGGATATGAGGGCTGGTTCTCGGAGTGCTTCTGGTACGGCGGGAACCCCGACGGCATCGCCTGGCTGACGGAGCAGGAGAACGAGGCCCTTCTTGACCCGTCGCCGTGCCCGCACCAACGAGGAGACTAAGCAGCCGCAGCGACAGCTCGGCGTCCTCGGTGATGCACACTCGTCCCAGCCGCCGAGCTGATCCAACGCGACGCCGGATCAGCCCCATCGTCCCGGCGAAGATAGCGCCATTGCGCTCATTGCGAGACCGGCGAAGAAGTACTCGTACGGGCGGTACAGCCGCCGGGGCAGCGCCCGGGCCGACTATGTTCACCGGGGCCCTCGACCCGCCGGAGGAACCTGCGTCGAGACGCAGTCTTGTCAAGGAGTACGTTCATCATCACCGTTAGGGGTATTTCGGCGGTCGTGGTGTGATCCGGCGTCGGGCCGGAACCCATCGGTCGCTGGCCGTGGCGCTCGCCAGACGGCGACGAGGACGAGCCGGCCGGGACCAACATTGCGGAGGTGGGCTACCGGGAGCCTTGCGATCGGGATCATGGAGCCGGGCCCGAAGCGCTGGCACGTGCCGGCCCGGCATTCGAGTTCGAGCTCGCCCTGATCGACGACCACGATGGCGTCGGGCAGGCTGGCCGGCTCCAAGCCGAGCTCTCGCCCGGGAGCACCTTGGAAGACGCGTCTGGAGAAGCCGTCCGGGAGCGGATCGGGAAACAGCGAGTAGGCGCTTTGGTCGGCGGTCATCGCAGCGTTTCCGGGAGGCCGAAGGCCGGGAAGAGCTCGGGGTAGAGGAAGAAGTCCATGGCCGCGATCAGGCCGGACTCGATCACGACCGGATGGATCGCGAACGGTCTGGCGTCGGCGCCGTCGCCCCGGTAGACGCCGAACGCCGGTTGCCTGTTCGCACGGGTCGGCACGAACCGGTGCGCCTGCGATCCCGGCGCGAACGCGACGCCGGCGAGGAAAGCGGCGACCGCCTCGCGGCCCTCGTACCAGGTCGGGTGGGGGGGCATCGCCATCCGCACGTCCTCGCGAAGGAGCGCCACGAGCTGGGCCGCGTCGTGTCGCTCCCACGCATCCATGTACGTCTGGAGGAGCGACCGCTCGGCATCCTCGGCGTCGGCGGTCGCCGCCCACTCGAGCCGTGCCGGGAGCCGCTCCTTCATCGTCGCCCGCGCCCGTTGCAGCGCGCTGTTTACGGCGGCGACGCTCATCTCGAGCACCGCGGCGGTCTCGTTTGCCGACCAGTCGAGCGCGTCCCGCAGGATCAGGACCGCACGCTGGCGCGGCGGAAGATGCTGGATCGCGGCGAGAAACGCGAGCTCGATCGTCTCTCGCGCGACGACCACGTCCGCGGGCCCGGGGGTCTCTTCGATAAGGAGATCGGGGTAGGGCTGAAGCCACGGTAGGTCGGCCGGCGGCTGCGGACGGGCGCCGAGTTTGGCGGCGGGGCCGGCGTCGTACGGCACTAGACGGCGAGGCCGGCGCTCAAGGATTCTCAGGCAGGCGTTCGTGGTGATGCGGTACAGCCAGGCGCGGAAGGTCGACTGCCCGCGGTACGTCGCCCGCCCGGTCCACGCTCGGAGGAAGGTCTCCTGGAGCGCGTCCTGCGCGTCCTCGAGTGAGCCAAGCATCCGGTAGGCATGAACCTGGAGCTCGCCGCGGTGGCGTTCGACGAGCTGCGTGAACGCAGCCTCGTCTCCGGCGATCGCCGCACTGACGATTTGCTCCTCCATTGCGTTCATTGCCGTGGCTCCACTCCCTTCGATCGCCGATCGGCCTCGCGCTCGACCCGACGGTGGCACGGGTGTGATCCGAGTGGGTTCGGAAACTCATCGGTCCAGCCCGAGCGCTGGTCGAGACCGCCTCCTCGTGTCCGGACCTCTGCCCGCCTGCCGGCGGGTTCGGTCACCTCATTCGATCCGCCAGGAGCATGACAGCTCAGTCTCCGCGCCGAGGTCATCGTTCGGCGCCGTCTCCCGAGCGCGGCCGCGCGTGACCGATGAGTTTCGGCGCGACGCCGGATCGTATTGCGACCGCTGAAACGACCTCGGAGCTGATGATGAAAGCACTCCCTGATAACACAGAGTCGTCCGCGCCGGTCCTGCGCCTGTCGGCTGCACCGGCTCTCGATCCCCGCCGGTGGCGGGCACTCGCCCTCCTCTGCGGTGCCTTCTTGATGGTGATCCTCGACGCCGCGATCGTGCTCGTCGCCCTTCCTTCGATCGAGGCGGACCTTGGCTTCACGGAGCAGGGGCTGCAGTGGGTGATCAGCGCCTACGCCCTCACTTTCGCCGGCCTGCTGCTGCTTGGAGGGCGCGCGGCCGACCTGCTGGGGCGCCGGCGGATGTTCGTCGTCGGCGTCCTCTTCTTCACCATCGCCTCGCTCGTCTGCGGGCTCGCTTGGTCGCCGGCGGCGCTCATTGCAGCTCGCGCGGTCCAAGGCGTGGGTGCCGCGATCATGACCCCGACCGCGCTCTCGATCATCTCCACGACCTTCCCCGAGGGCTCCGAGCGGAACAAGGCGCTCGGGATCTGGAGCATGATGGGCGCTACTGGCGCCACCGCGGCGTGGCTAATCGGCGGCCCGCTCGTCGAGGGCCCCGGCTGGGAGTGGATCTTCTTCATCAACATCCCCCTCGGCCTGGCCGCGCTCGCGTTCTCGCCCGTGCTCCTGGGGGAGAGCCGGGCAACCCTGGCGCGGCGAAGTTATGACCCCACCGGCGCGCTGACGATCACTGGCGCGCTCGTCCTGCTCGTCTACGCAGTCGTCGAGGCGCCCGGTGTCGGCTGGGGAGATGCCCAGACGCTGCTCCTTGTCGCCGGTTCGGCCGTACTCCTCACCGCGTTCGCGCTGATCGAGTCGCGCCACCACGCGCCGCTCTTGCCGCTCCGCCTCCTCCGCTCGCGAACCCTCGTCGGGGCAAACCTCGTGATGCTCCTCTTCGGCACCGTCGCCTTTGGAACGCCGTTCATCCTCACGCTCTACGCCCAACAGGTGCTTGGCTACTCGGCCATCGAGTTCGGGCTCGGCACCGCCGTCTTCACCGTCATGGCGGCATTCGGCTCGATCGTCAGCCAAGCGGTCGTGCTCAGGATTGGCTTCAGGACGGTCGCCACGACGGGCATGGTGCTGCTCGCAGGAGGGGCGTTCGTCCTCACCCAGGTCTCAGCTGGCGGCAGCTACGTCGGCGACATGCTCTTCGGCCTCATCGTCTACGGGGCCGGCATCGGTCCCGCTTTCGTCACCGCAACGGTGGCCGCCCTCTCAGGCGTCGCCGAGCACGAGTCCGGGCTCGCCTCGGGCCTCAGCAACACAGCGTTCCAGATCGGCGCCGCGCTCGGGGTTGCCATTGTGACAACGGTTGCTGTCTCCCGCTCCGAAGACTTCCTGGCGGCGAACGACGGAGCGAACGCGCTCATCGTGCTCAACGAGGGCTTTCAGTCCGCCTTCCTGGCCTGCGTTTTTCTGGCCGGGATCGGCGTGGCACTGGCGCTCCTGCTGCTCGGCAGGCCGCGCGCCACCGCACCGGAGCAAATCGAACTCGAGCCTTCACCGGCACCCGCGGGCGACTGAGAGACACCGACGCGCTTCAGGCACCCTCCGCCACGTTCGGCCGGAGCTCCACAACCGATGCCCGCTTACGCGTTCGGCAACTCCAACATCTTTGCCGGCACGCCGCCTCTAAAGCGGCGGATAGCGGGTTCAACTCCCGCCTGGGGCACCGGGGCAGACTGGTGCGCTCGCTCGACGTGTGGTCTCAGAGGACGGGCTGCTCGTGCCGGTCGACGACAACTACATGGCACATCGCTCGTGACCACGTTCGGAGTAGCACCAGGTGCTGCTCGACCTAGGTCGGCCTCGTGACCGTCGCCCCGCGCGGCGAGTGCAGCGAGCCGGCTTGAGGAGGGGAGAAATTCCTCGGCCGAGCTGATCACCGCTGGTTCGTACTCCGTTTGAGGGGTTTCAGATCGGACGCACATCAAGGCCGATGGACCTGGCTAGGCTGCCAGTGCGCGAGGCCGAGGCGTCATTCTGCGCTCTACGGGAGCGGGGGACGGGGCATGGGAACGATCACCACGACTGATGGCACGGAGATCTTCTTCAAGGACTGGGGCTCGGGCCAACCGATCGTCTTCAGCCACGGCTGGCCGCTGTCCAGCGATGACTGGGACACCCAGATGCTGTTCTTTCTGCAGAACGGCTATCGCGTCATCGCGCATGATCGTCGGGGGCATGGACGGTCAACGCAGACGAGCGACGGGCATGACATGGACCACTACGCTGACGACCTGGCTGCGGTGACCGGCTATCTCGATCTTCAGGACGCCATCCACGTCGGGCATTCCACCGGTGGCGGCGAGGTGGTGCGCTACCTCGCCCGGCATGGTGAGAGCCGTGTCGCGAAGGCGGTGCTGATCAGTGCCGTGCCGCCGGTCATGGTCCAGACCGAGGCAAACCCTGGGGGTCTCCCGAAAAGCGTCTTCGACGACCTGCAGGCTCAGCTGGCCGCGAACCGATCGGAGTTTTACCGGGCCCTCCCCTCGGGACCGTTTTATGGCTTCAACCGACCGGGCGTGCAGTCCTCGGAAGCGATCATCGAGAACTGGTGGCGCCAAGGCATGATGGGCGGAGCGAAGCCGCAATACGACGGCATCGTGGCCTTCTCGCAAACGGACTTCACCGAGGATCTCAAGAAGATCACGGTGCCGGTCCTCGTGATGCACGGCGACGATGACCAGATCGTGCCGTACGCGGATTCGGCACCGCTGACGGCGAAGCTCCTGCCGAACGGGACGCTCAAGACATACGCAGGATTCCCGCACGGCATGCCGACCACGCAGGCTCAAACCATCAACGCTGACCTCCTGGCGTTCCTAAGCTCCTGACCGACCACATGGGCAAGTCGCGCCAGCTCAATGTGCGGTCATGCGCGCTCGGCGGCGAACCCGCTCGTCGTGCTGACCAAGTTTCCAGTCCGCATTCCTAACCTGCGTCGTGCTGACCGGAATCGACATGGCGCTGGCACTCACCCTGCGCCCGCCACGCGGTACGGGTAACGCCAGTAGCGCGCGAACACCTGCCTGCCGGACATGCACGGCGGGAGGGAGCACCGTCTGGTGTTGCGCCGGGGCGGAAGCGACGACCTTGTCCAGCGGCGTCCTCGACCTCAGGATGCATCCATAGTGGCGGAGGTGGGATCGGTGGTGCTGCGCCGCGCGAGGCTTCAGGACGCGAAAGCGGTCGCCGATGTGTTGATCCGTTCGCGGCGAGCCGCGGCGGGCCTCATCCCGGCGGCGGTCCACTCCGACGCAGAGATCGCACAGTGGGTCGAGGCCACGGTGATCCCGCAGCGCGAGGTGTGGGTCACGGTCGATGCGAAGGACCACGTCCTGGCCGTGATGGTGCTAGACCAGGGCTGGATTGACCAGCTTTATGTTGATCCAGCTTGGGCCGGACGGGGGTTGGGTTCCCGACTGGTCGAGATGGCGAAGGCGCGGTCGCCGGCGGGTCTTCAGCTGTGGACGTTCGTGAGCAACGTCGCCGCGCAGCGGTTCTACGAGCGTCACGGCTTTCTGGTCGCCGAGACGACCGATGGCTCGGGCAATGAGGAGAAGCAGCCGGACATGCGGCTGGTCTGGCCTGGTCAATAGCAACGACTTCCGCCGATGTGCCGACCCAACCGCGGCCGCTAGAAGCGTTTCGGCTGCAGCTGCGCTACCACAGGTGATCTAGTACCTGGGTCAACTGTCAATCAGCTGGCTCATCGATGGGTTACCTAGGTTGTCGGCCGTCAAGGCGACACATCTTCGATTGGGGCAAGGTGATCGTTTGGAGCGACCCGACCTTGCCCGAGACCTCAAGAGCGAACTATTCGGACGGAAGGGAGGCTCCGGCGCGGAGCCTCCCTTCCGTGTCCGAGGACGTCCAGTTCCGCAGCCGCCGTCGAACGTGTGGTGAAGCCCGAACCAGTGGCCCGCCTCGTGCACGGCGGTGAAGCCAAGGTCGTACGAACTACGTCTGCGGTTGGTAGGCCAGATAGACCACACCGTTCTCGTACGACTCACATGCGGCAAGAGTCAGCTCGCCGGGCGAGGCATCCTCTGGGAAGAGCCGCGGCCCGGGCCCGCGGGTGAGTGGGTAGACGAACAGGTGTAGCTCGTCGACCAGGCCGTCGGCGAGCATCGCCCGGACCAGCATGCCGCTGCCGCTGACGTAGAGGTCGCCATCGACATCGTCTTTCAGGCTTCGGATCGTGTCTGGGTCGTACGGCCCGATGATCGTCGAATTCCGCCATGTCGCGGTCGTGAGCGTCGCAGAGACCACGTACTTGGTGGTGTCGTTGAAGAACGGCGCCCCGGGATCGTCCTCGACGGTGCGCGTCGACCATGACGGCTCGAACATCTCGTACGTCTTGCGCCCGAGCAGGATGCCTCGGCTACGTGTCGTGACCGCGCCGATGGCCTCTCCCATCTTGGGGTCGAAGCCGTAATCGAACGTCCAGCTCGGCGCATCGATCACACCGTCGATGCTGATGAACTCATGCACATGAATTGCTCCCAAGTCTCACCTCCTTGTCGATGGTGCCTCTGGAGAGCGCCCGGGTCAGGCGGGCGGCTTCTCCCAGAACGACACATCCTTCGTGCTCTCGTAGGTGAACGGTGCCCGGCGCCATCCTCCCAACGCTCGCACAGCCACATTCCAGCCAGTTGGGCCATCATGTCCAGCTCAGCCGGCCACATGGCGGAGCGGGATCGACCTCAGGCGTTTGACACTAGATCCGGGACTGTCCGAGACACGCTCGCACATGCCGAGAAGAGTGCGAACTCAATCCGGTATGTCCATGCGGATTTGCTTAATGACCGCGTGCCCACTTCCGTGCCAGGCGACCGCAAGAGCCGGCGAGGATCCGCTGCGGCGAGCTTCGAGCAGGACGTGAGCGGACGAGCTCGTGTCACGAGCTCCGATCAGGCCCGAATGTCTCGGTAACCAACAGGGTGTCCATGTACTCACGGACCTCCTGGATGAATCCGTCCTGGAATCGACAGATCCAGCAGTAGTTGTTGTCGTACCTGCGACCGTCAGCCAACTCGTTACGTCCCGAGTGTTCCACCACCACGAAGTCGCCGTCACCGTGGATGTACTGCACCTCAACGCTCGAGGATGGGCTGAGCGTTTCCCGCGCTCCTCCGAATAGGGTGTCCACCACCAGCTGCTTGCCCTCAAATGTCCTGGACCACTGACTGACCCCCATCCAGCGCCAAGTGACGTCCTCGGCCATCGCGTCGAAGAGCGGCCCGACCCGGCCATGCGACATCGACCTCATGATGTCCCGGATGCGTTCCTTGGGATCCATGAGCCGACACGGTATCGGCCCGCACGGACCTGCCGCTGGTCGCCCCGTCAGGTGCTCCCCTCATCGGTGACGGAGCATCGCTATCATGATCTCGGCGGCGAGCCAGTGGCCACGTCGCTCGGCGTCCTGCAGTGGAGTGACGCCTTCCGTGTCAGGGCGATGCGGGTCTGCACCCCTCGCGATGAGTAGCGCGGTGACGTCGACGTGAAGCTCGTCGCCTGTTTGGGTGGCGGAGTCGACCTCGATGTCGACGGCGTGGTGCAGCGGTGTCCACCCGTCCTTGTATTCGTTGATGTCCGCACCCATGTCAAGCAGCCGGCGAACTCGCTCAACGTCGGCGTGTTCTATCGCTGCGAATAGGTCATCGGCCACGCTTGTCATTCAACCGGACGGCAAGCGGCGACGGGAGTTGCGATCCCCACGAGTTCTCCAAAAGGAGTGTCCGGTCATGCCGCCATCAGCACGCGGATCTGCCGATCGGGGCGTTCTCAAGGTCCCCCCCGTGGTCCTGATCGTCATTGGCGGTAGCTAGGGGGCGGTTGGATACCGAAGTGTCCGCACAGCACAGCGACGTCGTGTCGGTCGGTGTCCCGCAATTCGTATCCGGTGCGGTTCTGCAGGGCGAACTCCGGACGTTCGCACCGCACCGGCATGCCAGCGATCTCGCCGCGACCGGAGAGATCGTGCTCGGTGAACTCAAATGGTGCTGTGACGCTGCCGTAGTGCAACCGACCGTTACCGAGCAGTTCATACATGTGGAGATCCACGCGCCGACTCTCTCCGTCGTGCACCACGAAGTTCCACGGACGGTCTCCTGGCCACGGGTAGATCCGATCGACTCCTTGGTCCACGAAGGTTGCGAAAAGACCTGGGTATCGGCTGCATTGATTCAGATGTCGAGATCCGCGTGTGGTGTGGTCGGGTCTGCTTGCGCACCAGCGCGTCGACAGCCCAACCTCCACCGACGCAGGCAGCAACACCATGTGCTTGCAGCGCGGCCATCAACGCGGACGCCGCCTCCGCTGGCATCGCGTACCTGGTCACGTCCCCAGGGTCTCAGGCTGATCAACCGCGCAGAGCCGTGCGGGACGCGAATGGCGGCGCTGTGGCATGACAGCTGGCATGACGAACCGCGTTCCCGCAGGTCGCTTAGGGCGCTAGGTGCGGTGTGGTGTCGGGTCGGTGCTGGTGGATCGCTCGGAGTTTTCGCACGGTTCCCTCGAATGCGTAGGTCGTGGAGTTCGATTCGCACCGAGGCGGCTCGTAAAGCCGCACGTCAAAGACATGATCGTCAGTTTCTTCATGTTCGCAATGGCATGACTAGGTCATGCCAGGCAGTCTCGACCTGACTCATAACACCGCGGTCCGTACCTCGTGACTGTGCGCAATCATCGGCGGCCGTACCCGGCACGCCACGCCGAAGCTGAGGCGTCCGGTCGTGCATGTTATGTGGGTGATCTTCTGGGACATTTCGCCGGAGAGTTTCCGGCGGTCCCGAGAAGGGGGAGTCACCCGCGATGCGCCTACTCGACGTGTGCCTGATCGGTCCGTGGGACCGGCCGGGGGCGCCGCCGGCACGG
>JBKOZJ010000071.1:0-6760 GCA_046725875.1 Actinomycetota bacterium | reverse complement strand
CTGACCAGGCGGATCCTGGCTGCCGAGGGCTACTATCTCGCCGACCGCGACCGCAGACCCGCGTACTCCGCCCACCCCGAGGACATCGGCGACGAGCTGGCCGACATTCTTTACTGTCTGATCCGCATCAGCGACCACTACTACATCGACCTTGAATCGGCGCATCTCATAGCGCGCCGAAACGAGATGCGCTACCTCGGCCGCGAACCCACCTTTTGACAAACTCCACCGACTGCGGGGCAGATCCGTCCGCCAGGGCCTACGGTGGCGGTCATGGCTGAGCGCATCACCCCCCAGCAGTTCCACGATGCGGCCGGCGTCGATGACTGGCGGGTCCTGGTGTCGGTTGCCTTCGCGGTCTTCCGCACCGGCGGCTTCGCCGTGGGCTTGAGGCTGGTCGAGGCGATCGGGCGGCTCGCGGAAGCGGCCGGCCACCACCCGGATCTCAACCTGCGTTCCGGCGTGTTGGAGGTGCGGCTGGTCACCAAGGAGCACTGGTTGCTGACCGACCTCGACCTGACCCTGGCCAGACAGATCTCCGCGGCCGCCCGGGACCTCGGCGTCCGCGCCGACCCCGACCACACGCGCACCTGGGAGTTCACGCTCGACGCCCTGGATGTGGACAAGGTGCGTCGCTTCTGGTGCGCGGTGCTGGGCTACCAGATGGTCGGCGACTTTGACATCGGCGACCCCGACGACTTGTACCCGCCGGTGTACGTACAGCAGATGGACCAGATGCGCACCGGCCGCAACCGCATCCACATCGACGTCGGCGTCCCGCACGACCAGGCCGAGGCCCGCGTGGCCGCCGCCCTGGCGGCTGGCGGCACGCTGGTCAACGACCGGTTCGCCCCGACGTGGTGGACGCTGGCCGACCCCGAGGGCAACGAGGTCGACCTCGCCACCTGGATCGGACGACACTGACCATCGGCAATCGGATCGGCGGTCGCGTTTACCGTCACCGCCTGGATGGCTGTGCCGGCCGCCTAAACGAGCGCGGGCCGCGGCAGATCAGCACGCATCGCAACTCAGGCTGAATTGCGCTCAGACAACCACTGCCGGTAGAGCTCGCCCTGCTCGGCGTTCGTGGCAACTTCCCCCAGGGGTGCAGCGTCGAGCGTTCCGCCGGAAGGTGGGCGCTCGTGGGCTCCCAGCGTTAGCAGATAGACCATACGACCCTCGCCACGACCCTCGCCCCAGATCGCGCTGCATGCCCCAATGCCCACGGTGGTGCGGCGGCGGGAGCAGCCGCGCACCTGACACCACCGGCTCCACGCCCGCACGAACGCCTCATCCGCCCAAGCCAGCGGCTTCGCCGTGCTGGCAGCAGCGGCCAACGTCGCGATCAGCACTACTCAGCATCGCCATCCGCCAATCAGGTGATGGGGGCCGGCGAGGTATGCGGCGGTTGCGCACTGACAGTCTCCTCCGACGGCATCAGGATCCACAGGACCGGGTAGATCAGGATCTGGCTGCCCGGGATAAGCATGAGCAGCAGCACGAAGAGGATTCGCGCGGGCCACGGTTCGATGCCGAAGCGTCGGCCGAGGCCGGCGCACACGCCGCCCAGTACCCGCCCCTCACGCGGTCGGACCAGACCCTGTTGGGCGAAGCTGTGGTGGATCTCGTTCGTGTTGACGGCGCACTTCCTTCAGGTTGGTACCGGGGCGTCTCCCCGACACCTACTGTGTGCCGCACGAGACGTCAGGACCATCCGGAACAGCCCTGACCTGACCCCGAATCGCTGTCCTGAAGAGGGTCCGGGACGCCGTAGCGACGAGCGACAGCGGAAGCCGGCAACGCCTCGAGCGTCCACCCTCACCAGCACCAGCACGGGCGAGACCAGGTCGTCGGCGGCGCGCTGGAGTTGGTAGCTTCGGGGCCGGCGCAAGGGTCACGTGTCACCCTTCGCCGGGCCCTCTTGCGCGGCCCTGCACGGGCGAGCATCAGCATGCGAGTTTGGGTTCCCCCGACGAAGGTGAACGCGAACCCTGGCGATCGCCGAATCGGCACCGAATTGCAGCCGCTCGCGTGCCTCAGAAGATGCCCACGTGGGTCGTTCGGCGCCGGGGTCCGTGCATCAATTCGCGGTGGTGGTGCCGGCGGCGGGCTTGATCTGAGCGAACGTGCTCCGGCCGTTCCAGGTCGGGAAAGCCCGTACGAGCCATGAGGGACCGACGAGCTGGATCCGGGAGTCGCGGGTTGCCTGCGGCCAGGAGAGCTGGCCGGCGTGCCACTTCACGAACGCTTCAGCGTCGGCGGTGATGTAGAGGTCTTCGTCCAGTCCGGCATACGTCTTGCAGATCTCGGCCTCGCCGTGCTCGAGCGGCAACCAGTACCGGTCGTGGGGCCGGAAGCCTGTGAAATCCAACCGGACGACCACGCGCTGGTGCGGAAGTCGGTCCCGTCGGAGAGCGTTGCACATCGACCACAGCGCCATGTATGGATCAAGGTTCTCCGGGGCGATCTCGAGCCACCGAGCTCCCCACTCGCCGAGGGTCTCACAAACCTTGAACAGGTCGTGGCCCGAGCTCGTGAGCTGGTAACGGTGACCGCGCCCCTGAGGCTTGGGTGCCGACTCGACAATGCCGAGGCGTTCGAGCTGTTCGAGCCGTTGCGTGAGGAGCGTACGGGAGAGTCCGGGCGGACCCTGGAGGATCTCGCCGAAGGTTTCACAGCCCAGATGCACGTTGCGGATTATCAGCGGCGTCCAACGCTCAGCGAAGATCTCCGCACCATGGGCGATCGGGCAATACTGGCCGTAGGTCCTCACGAGCGCAGTGTCGCGCGCTTCTGGACCACCGGGAAGTCCAGATTCTTTACTTCGAAGTCCAGATTGCTGACTTCTCCTCGGTGTCCCCCGATGTTGCGATGAGCTCATCGACCAGAGGAGGAACGATGTCGGCACCAACCGCGATGCAGATCTCCGGGTTCCGGGGCGACGTGATCGTCCCCGACCGCGATGGATACGACGGGGCACGCGCCGTATGGAACGGCACCGTCGACCGGCACCCTCGACTGATCGCCCGCTGCAGCGGCACCGCCGACGTGGCGGCAGCGGTGCGCTTCGCCCGCGACCGCCGCCTCGAGATCGCCATACGAGGCGGGGGCCACAATGTGGCCGGCACCGCGGTGTGCGATGACGGAATCGTGATTGACCTCTCCGCGATGCGCGCCGTCACCGTCGATCCTGCCCAACGCACGGCCCACGTCGGCCGAAGTGCTTCTGCGCTTTATCTACGCGTATCGCGATGGTGGAAGCGCATGGGATGCCTTCCCCGAAGCGTGGCGGCGCGCTGCCAGGGAAAACGGGAGATCAGTCCTCGCTGATCTGCGAAGCACCATGGGCAGCTACCCCCGGGCCACGGAACTGGCAAAGATCACCTCACCGGTCGTGTGCACGTACGGGTCGCGAAGCGGCACCTACATGCGGCCCATCACGCGCTCGCTGGCCCGGGCCATCCCGACGGCGACGGTGCGTGAGATCGACAGTGCCGCCCACGCCGTCGCGTTCGACGCGCCGGACACCTTCGTCCAGATCATCCTCGAAGCGATTCGTTCACCTGAGTCTCGTTCGGATACCTGATATTCCCAGCAGGAGAGTTGAGGCTGCTCCAGCGCCAGCGGTCAGCTCCACCCGGCAGGTCCCGGCGTCTAACACGCCCTGTGCACTCGTCACTGAGCACAGCGGCGAGCACAGACGGTTGCTATCTCGCCGCCTTGCCCGCGGCGCGCGTTGTGTCAGGGACGGATGCGGCGCTGACGACCCCCGCGTTCGCCGAGGCGTTGCGCGCCTTCTGTAAGGACGTCGTCGCCGGGGAGTGACCGCCTAGGCGAACCGCTTCACGAAGTCGAGCGCCGTCTGGGCGACCTCGCGCCAGCCGTGGTCGATCGTGAGGGCGTGGCCTCGGTTCGGGATCTTCACGATCTCCGTCACGGCGGGGTTGCGCCGCTGCCGCTTATAGGCGGCATTCGCGATCGCCCACGGCACCGTGTGGTCCTTCTCGCCCTCGATGATCAGCAGCGGGCCGCGATCGGGGTTGTTCGTGTTCACCTTCGCCTCCGTCCACGGGTTGAGGTTCGCGTTGCCCATCTGCATTAGAGAGATCCCGGAGCCGGCCACGTGGAACGTGTCGTAGAGCTCCTTCGCCTCCTCCACGTCCAGCGCGTTCGCCCAGCCGTACTTGAACTGGTCGAACGTAAGCGTGATCGCGCGGCCGCGCGTGAGCGGGTTGACCAGGAACGGGCCCACCACCTTGAGCACGGAGGCCGGCAGCGGCAGAACGCCGCGGAAGACCCCGGGGTCGATCGCCACCGTGACCGCCGACAGGCCCCGGCCCGCGAGCATCTGCGCCAGCAAGCCCCCGGTCGAATGCCCCATCACCGCTGGTTTCTTGCCCAAGGCATTGATGATCTCGGTGGTGTGATCGGCGGCCTGCTTCAAGGTCTTCTTGGCGAGGACGTCCGGGTTCGCCCGGGCCTCCTCAACCGTTTCCGGATCGCCTGGCCAGTCCGGCGTCAACGGCGCGTAGCCGGCCTGCCTGAAGAACTCCGCCCAGTTGGCCCAGCTGCTCGCCAGCAGCCAAAGGCCGTGAATAAAGACCACCGGGGTGTAGCCAGAGGCGTTGGCCGCCTCGATCTCCCGGTTCTCCCGCTCGGAAATTGACGCCATGCCGAACCCCTCCGATCGAGTGAAAGTCAACCCGACCCTACGGCAGCGCGCTCGTCCGGCCACGCCGCGCCGGCGTGAGCGAGGTCGTCGGCGGTCAGGATGTAGGCCCACCCGTCGCGAGCCACGATCGGCTGGAATCCCGGCCGCGGCGCGCAGGCGTGTGCGGAGCTGATGAACCGCCTCGGCTACACCCGCTACGTCGATGGCCGGGCTCACACCTTCCGGCGGTACAGCCACACGGCGGTGGGGGCGAATACGAGCAGGATTCCCACGCACCATGCGATCGCTTTCCAGACCTCGCCCGCGGTCGGTCCGCCAAGCGTGAGCGCTCGCACCGCCGACGCGGTCGCCGAGACCGGTTGGTGGTTCGCGAAGGCCTGCAACCATCCGGGCATGGTTGAGACAGGCACGAATGCCGAGGAGGCGAACACCAGCGGCGCGAGCACCGGGAATGATGCCGCCTGGGCTGACTCGGGATCGCCGACAGCAAGCCCGACCGTGGCGAAGATCCACGACATCGCGTATCCGAACAACAGCACGAGCAGCGCTGCCCCGAGCAGGCACCAGAGGTTCGTGTGCAACCGCCACCCGACGAGGAAGCCCACCGCCATCATCAGGATGACGACGAAGACGTTACGGCTCAGATCGGCGGCGGTGCGGCCGGTCAGGACGGCCGAGCGGGCCATCGGGAGCGCCCGGAAGCGTTCCATCAGCCCGCTCTTGAGGTCGGTCGCAAGCCCGATCGCGGTGGCGATCGCCCCGAAGACCACCGTCTGAACGAAGATGCCGGGCATCAAGAAGTCGACGTATGGCACGTCTCCCGGCACAGTGATCGCCCCGCCGAACACGTACCGAAACATGAGGACGAAGATCACGGGCTGGATCGTCGAGAAGACCAGCAACTGCGGCACTCTCAGGTAGCCGATCAGGTTGCGGCGGGTGATCTCGAGGGTATCGCGAACCACGCCCAGCGGGATCCGGCGGTCCCGTTCGTCAGGCACCGGTACGGAGATGGCAATCGTGCTCATCGACCCACTCCTGTCAGATTGGCCGCGGCGGAGACCTGCGGGCCCATGGCGTCTGGGGCCACATGGTGGCCGGTGAGCGCGAGGAACACATCGTCGATGCTCGGCTCGCGAACGGTGAGGGTATCCGGCTCCAGATCATCGCGGTCCAGGACCCGGAGGATATCGAACAGCGCCCGCGCACCACGTTCGGACGTGACGCGAATCGTGTCGCCTTCGCGCTCGACCCGACCGGGGAGGCGATCGGCGAGCAGGCCCATTGCCCGGTCGGCCCGACCGTCACCCGGCATCCCCATCTCGATGACGATCCCGCCCATCTGGGCTTTGAGCCGTTCCGGGCTGTCGTTAGCGATGACCTTCCCGCCGTCCACGACAGCGATGCGGTTCGCGAGACGGTCGGCCTCCTCCAAGTACTGCGTCGTGAGCAGTACCGTCGTGCCGTCTTCGACCAGCTCGCGGATCATCTCCCAGAGCTCTTCCCGGCTCGGCAGATCGAGCCCGGTCGTTGGCTCGTCCAGGAACAGCACCGGTGGCCTCGGCATCAGCGAGGCGGCCACGTCTAGCCGCCGACGCATGCCGCCCGAGTAGGTGCGTAGCGGTCGGTTGGCCGCGTCGGACAGACCGAAGCGACCGAGCAGCTCATCGGCTCGAGGCATAACATCGGCCCGCTGCATCTGGCCGAGCACTCCGACCATCCGGAGGTTCTCCCGACCCGTGAGGTTCGGGTCGACCGCGGCGTTTTGCCCCGCTAGCCCGATCCGGCGACGCACCGCATCGGCTTCCCGGAGGACATCACGGCCGAGGACCTGGGCACGGCCGCCGTCGGGTCGAAGCACCGTGGCCAGCACCCTAACCGCTGTGGTCTTGCCGGCGCCGTTCGGTCCCAACAGCCCGAACACCGTCCCGCCCTCGACCTCAAAGCTGACTCCGTCGAGGGCGTTCACCTCGCCGAAATGCTTGCGCAAGTCTTGGACCACGATCGCGTTCTCCATCAACGCCCTGCCTTCTCATAGGCGGTCACGGTTCGATCGTGCCACTAGCCGGGGATGGAGCACTCGTCGGT
>JBKOZJ010000070.1:0-23579 GCA_046725875.1 Actinomycetota bacterium | reverse complement strand
CGAGATTTCGTCGGGCGTGGCGGCCGATCGCCGGCGGAGGTGGACGGCAACAGGAACCGCGGCAACCGTCCCCGGTGCCGCCGACCCGGCAAGCCCAGTGGCAACAAAACGGCCGAGCTGGCGGGTCGACGAGATTTCCTCGGGCGTGACGGCCGATCGCCGGCGGAGGTGGACGGCAACAGGAACCGCGGCAACCGTCCCCGGTGCCGCCGACCCGGCAAGCCCAGTGGCAACAAAACGGCCAAGCCGCCGTATGCGAATACTCGCCAGGCCTATACCCGCGCCCGTCACGCTGACCACAGTCGTGACCGCGGACAATGCGGCGGCGGATGCCGCCGACGTTGCTGTGTCGCCATTCGCACTCGCCGGCTTGCCGATTGCGGCGGCCGCTTCCCCAGCCGAGATGGCCGCCGCCGTGGCGACGGCGGATGCGTTGATAAGGCGAGCCGCGGCCACACTGACAAGCTGGCCGTCGAAGCCTTTCTCGACCGCTCCACGCTCCGATGTAGCCAGCGGCGCCGTCTCTGGCTCGGGAATCCGACCGAAGTCCGATCGGGCGAGCACTTCAGGCCCGGCGCGGGTCGATGACTTTTGCTCGTCGCCCCAGCCGAATCCGGGACCGGCCGGCTCGCCAAGCCCCGGTTCCGCAGCGGTCCTGGACCGCTGCAACGTCTCGGGCGGCTCGGTGTCGTCCGGCGAGAGCTGCTCGATCGGCTCGATCGGAGCGTTAACCGATTGAGCATCCGTCGACAGGGCGACGGCACGGGCACCGATCGGCAGTGGAACGGCCCGGACCACCATTGGCTTGATCGGCTCATTGCCGTTCTTGCTCATGGCCGAGCTGGCGTCGCGCGGTTGCGGTGCCTCCTCTACCAACTCCAAGTTCAGGCCGAGCGCGCCGCCTGGCTTGCCAGAACCCGGAGAGGCTGGCTGCGGGTCAGCGCCAGGCGGTGCGGAACCGAGGTCCGTCGCCTCGGACGCTGCCGAGGTCGGCGGCATCTCAGACTTCGAGCTCATGATTCCTTTCCCGCCCGCGGCGCCAGAGTCGCCGGTGGAGTCGGTCGCCGTGCGGTCGACCCTAGCGGGTAGGTCAAGGCCTCCCGGCCCTCGAGCCGAAAGTGTGTCGTCTTTCCGAGGAGAGACAGAAGATCGCGGCGACGGCGACCGGGTCTTCCCGCCCGCGCTCGTGCGGGTGCCTCCGGAGGTCGCCTTCCGGCGCGGCTTCTGACTGGTGGACCGGGCCTTCGATGTCTTACCGGGCCGGTCCGCAGCAGCGGTCGGGGCCGGCGATCTTTTGCTCGGCGGCTGGCCGACGCACATGTGTGCCGGCGTGATCGGCACCGGTGTTATAGGGATCGGACCTGCTTCCGAAGGAAGGGCACGACGATAGGCACTAGGCGGGTTCACCTGTGGTTCCGGCCTTTGACCCATCGTGGCTTTCGATGGACGGGTCCGTCCGGTTCCGCCTGGTGCACTCACGACCTACTCCTCCTGACCTCCGGCAGTCTGGTTCGGTATTTCACCCCCGGGCGCCGTTGAAACGGCGTCCGGACCGTCTGGCATTTCCGTCTCCGCTGCAGCCTCCGCATTCCGGGCGATGGCCACCACACTGTCGCCATCGGCCAAGTTGATGAGCCGTACGCCCATCGTGTCACGGCCGGTGATACGAGGATCATTCTCCGTGACGCGTGTCCGGATAACGCCACCCGATGAGGTGATTGCGAGTACCTCATCACCCACGTGGACGACCAAGGATCCGACAAGGTTGCCGCGATCCTCGGTGACCCTAGCCGCGATGATCCCGTATCCTCCCCGGCCCTGCTGGCGGTATTCCTCGATCTTCGTTCGCTTGATATAGCCACCTCCAGTTGCGACGACTAGATCTGCACCTGGACGGACAACGTCCATCGAAAGAAGTTCGTCACTCGGTCGGAACCGCATGCCGATGACACCCGACGTCGCCCGGCCCATCGGACGGAGTTGGTCGTCGTTGGCGGTGAATCTGATGGACATCGCCTTCCGTGATACGAGGAGAAGGTCGTCGTCTGGGCCGACAAGCTGGGCAGAGATGAGCTCGTCGTCTTCGCGTAGGTTGATCGCGATGATGCCACCGCTGCGCGGTGAGTCGTACTCCTCGAGTTTTGTCTTCTTCACCAGCCCAAGTCGGGTCGCGAGGACGAGATACGGCGCGAGGTGGTAGTCACGCAGATCGAGGACCTGGGCGATGCGCTCGTCTGGCTGGAAGGCAAGCAGGTTCGCAACGTGCTGGCCACGCGCGTCCCGGCCCGCGTCCGGCAGTTCGTACGACTTCGCCCGGTAGACCCGACCTTTGTTGGTAAAGAAGAGCAGCCAATGGTGGGTCGTGGTCACGAAGAAGTGCTCGACTATGTCGTCCTGGCGGAGCGCGGCGCCGCGCACGCCCTTGCCGCCACGTTTTTGGGAGCGGTAGAGGTCGGTCTTCGTCCGCTTGGCGTAGCCACCACGGGTGATCGTGACGACGACCTCCTCCTCGGCAATCAGATCCTCCGCGGTGACGTCGCCGTCGTAGGGGATGATCTTGGTACGCCGCTCGTCGCCATATTTATCCACCAGCTCGCCCAGCTCGTCGGAGATGATCTGACGCTGCCGGATCGGTGACGCGAGGATGTCGTTGAGGTCAGCGATCTTTGTCTCGAGCTCGGCATATTCGTCGAGCAGTTTCTGCCGCTCCAACGCAGCCAGTCGGCGGAGCTGCATGTCTAGGATCGCGTTGGCTTGGACCTCGTCGATGTCGAGCAGTTCGATAAGCCCTGCCCGGGCCGCGTCCACCGTGGCGCTGCGCCGGATGAGCGCGATGACCTCGTCAATCTGGTCGAGCGCCGTGAGCAGGCCGCGCAGGATGTGGGCGCGCTCCTCGGCCTTGCGAAGCTCGTACCTCGTACGCCGCTGGATTACCTCGATCTGGTGGTCGACGTAGAAGCGGACGAACTCGTCGAGCCTCAGCGTGCGGGGCACCCCGTCGACGAGCGCGAGCATGTTCGCGCCGAACGTGTCCTGCAACTGAGTGTGCTTGTAGAGGTTGTTGAGTACGACCTTGGCAACCGCGTTCTGCCGCAACACGATCACCAGCCGCTGGCCGGTCCGGGCCGATGTCTCATCTTTGACGTCGGCGATGCCCTGGACGCGGCCATCCTTCACCAACTCGGCGATCTTCAACGCGAGGTTGTCGGGGTTCACCATGTACGGCAGCTCGGTAACGACCAGGCATGTCCGCCCTTGGATCTCCTCGACATCAACCACAGCGCGCATCGTGATGGCGCCGCGTCCGGTGCGGTACGCATCCTGAATCCCGCGACGGCCGACAATGAGCCCGTGGGTCGGGAAGTCGGGACCCTTGATGCGCTCCATCAGGGCGTCCTGGAGCTCTTCATTGCCGGCGTCGAAGTTCTCGAGATACCAGCGAACACCCGCGGCGACCTCACGCAAGTTGTGCGGCGGGATGTTGGTCGCCATGCCGACCGCGATCCCGGCCGAGCCGTTGACCAACAGGTTCGGCAGCCGGCTTGGGAGTACCACCGGCTCCTGGGAGCGACCGTCGTAGTTCGGCCCGAGGTCGACCGTCGCCTGGTCGATCCCCCGCACCATCTCCATCGCCAACGGCGCCATCCGGCATTCGGTGTAGCGCATTGCTGCGGCGGGGTCGTTGCCGGGGGAGCCGAAGTTGCCGTTCCCGTCGACCAGCGGGTAGCGGAGCGCCCACGGCTGGGCGAGCCGCACCAAGGTGTCGTAGATGGCGCTGTCACCGTGCGGGTGGTAGTTGCCCATGACCTCGCCGACGACCCGGGCGCACTTGAAATAGCCCCGGTCTGGGCGGTAGCCGCCGTCGTACATCGCGTACAGCACGCGGCGGTGCACCGGCTTGAGGCCATCGCGTACGTCGGGCAGAGCCCGAGCAACGATGACGCTCATCGCGTAGTCGAGATAAGAGCGTTGCATCTCGACCTCGAGCCCGACGGGCTCGATGCGGTCGTTTGCCGGCGTGGTTAGTTCGGTCACGGTGATCCTTTCGGCTCGCGACTCGCCTGCGATGCGGCGATCCGGTGCCGGTAGTCAGATGTCGAGGAAGCGGACGTCCTTGGCGTTGCGGAGGATGAAACCGCGCCTGGCTTCGACGTCCTCGCCCATCAGCACGGTGAACAGCTCGTCGGCCTGCGCCGCGTCGTCGAGGGTGACCTGGAGCACGATCCGGTGGTGGGGATCCATCGTGGTTTGCCACAGCTCCTGGGCCGGCATCTCCCCGAGCCCCTTGAAGCGCATTAGGCCGTCGTTCCGGCGTGGATCGGGCCGACCGGCCGCGATGCCCGCCTCGATGAGCGCGTCCCGCTCCCGATCGGAGTACGCATAGTCGGCCACGTCGCCGCGGCGGTCCCACTTGATCTTGTACAGCGGCGGCTGGGCAAGATAGACGTGCCCCGCCTCGATCAGCGGCCGCATGAAGCGGAAGAGCAGCGTCAGCAACAGCGTCCGGATGTGCTGGCCGTCGATGTCAGCGTCGGCCATTAGGATGATCTTGTGGTAGCGGAGCTTCGTGATGTCGAAGTCGTCGTGGACGCCGGTCCCCAGCGCGGTGATGAGCGCCTGGACCTCGTTGTTCTGCAGCACCCGATCGATGCGGGCCTTCTCGACGTTGAGGATCTTGCCGCGGATCGGGAGGATCGCCTGGGTCAGTGGGTCACGCCCGCCCTTGGCCGAGCCACCCGCCGAGTCGCCCTCCACGATGAATAGCTCGCACCGCGCCGGATCGGTGAGCTGGCAGTCGGCGAGCTTCCCCGGCAGCGAGCTCGACTCGAGCAGGCCCTTCCGCCGAGTAAGCTCGCGGGCCCGGCGCGCCGCCACCCGTGCCGCCGCCGCCTGGACGGCCTTGCGCACGATGTCGCCGGCGTCACCCGGATTTCGCTCGAACCAGTCGGTGAGGTGGTCGTTGCACACCTTTTGTACGTAAGTCCTCGCCTCGGTATTGCCGAGCTTCGTCTTCGTCTGCCCCTCGAACTGTGGCTCGCCGAGCTTGACCGAGACGATCGCCGTCAATCCCTCCCGGATGTCCTCTCCCGCGAGGTTGTCGTCCTTCTCCTTGAGCAGCTTCTTGTCCCGGGCGTACTTGTTGACGATGCTCGTCACGGCCGCCCGGAAGCCCTCCTCATGTGTTCCGCCCTCGTGCGTGTTGATGGTGTTGGCGAAGGTGTAGACACTCTCGGAGTACTGCGAGTTCCACTGCATCGCGATCTCGACAGCGATCCGCCGATCGGTGTCCTCGTTGCCGAACTCGATGACGGTTTTGTTGATCGGCTCGCCCTTACTCGAGTTAAGGTGCCGCACGAAGTCCGCGATACCCCCCTCGTAGCGGTAGGTCACCCGGCGACGATTGCCGTCGTCGTACAAGGCGTCGGAGCGCTCGTCGGTGAGCGAGATCTCCAACCCTCGGTTGAGGAACGCCATCTCCTGGAGCCGCCGGGCGAGCGTCTCGAACGAGTAGTCCGTTGTTTCGAAGATCTCCGAGTCGGCCCAAAACGTTACGGTTGTCCCGGTCCGGTCCACCGGCTCCCCCTTGATCAGGTCGGTGACCGGCTTGGACATCTCGTAGGACTGGTTCCACGTGAAACCATCTCGCATGATCTCAACGTCGAGCCGGCTGGACAGGGCGTTCACGACCGATACGCCGACGCCGTGGAGACCGCCGGAAACCGCGTATCCGCCACCACCGAACTTTCCGCCCGAGTGGAGGGTGGTGAGGACGACCTCAACAGCGGGTCGCTTCTCGACGGGGTGCTCGTCCACCGGGATGCCCCGCCCGTTGTCCACCACCCGAACGCCGCCCTCGGCAAGGAGGGTCACGTCTATGTGGTCGGCGAAGCCGGCGAGTGCCTCGTCGACCGAGTTGTCAACGACCTCGTAGACAAGATGATGTAGCCCCCGCTCCCCGGTGGACCCGACATACATCCCCGGGCGTTTGCGAACCGCCTCCAAGCCCTCCAGTACGGTGATCGCACGGGCGTCGTATTGGACTCCGTTGGTGTCGTCGGTCACGTTGCCCCTATCTGGCACAGCCCACGCCAAACCCAACCGGGCAGGACAGAGGCCGCGAAGATCGTGAAGACGAGCCTCGTAAATCAGCACTGCGGCTCGTCACTTGCCTTGTAATTCTACCGGGCCCGGTCCGTAAAACCCGCGCCACGGCAGCCTGACGCCACTTGTGGACGAAGATTTCGCCCGGTCGTGAATCCCCCCACACATCCCAGGCAGAACGTCCGCGAAGGGGTGCTGAGCGGTCGCGCCGGCGACACGCTGGGCACGCTCGTCGTCCTGCAGATCAAGGACCGGATAAGGCGCCGCAGAGCGGCCCGGCCGTCAACCGTAGGTGTCCCGCGGACCGCGGCCGTCCCTGACGGATAGCCGGCCGTGCTTCCAGGACCCGCCGCCCGGTCCTTGGACGATCACCCTGGTAACGGTGCCATGGCCAAGCTCTTCGTTGAGCCGACGGAGCAGGGGGCCGGCCAGAAGCCGCACCTGTGTCGCCCAGGCCGTCGAATCAGCGAGGACTCTCACGACCCCGTCGGCGCAATCAAGGGGCTTGCAATGTGCGGCGAGATCAGCGCCGACAATCTCGTCCCAACGTCCCAGCACGCCTCCGATTGCGGCCGGTTCCTCCCAACCTCGCTGATCGATCAATCGGTCGATCGCCTTGCCAAGTGGCTGCGGATCCCTGTCGTCGGGACCGGTGCCGCTTCTGACGTCTCGACTGGCTCCGATCGCCCTGGCGCCGCGTGGTTGTGTCTGCGCCCCGGCGGCACGGTGCCCGCGGGCAGCCGCCCGGGCCGACGCCAGGGCTGCCTTGACGGCATCGATCCCGGACTCCGGTCCGGCGTCGTCTTCAGTGGACACGACGCACCTCCCCGCCCATCACGTCGAACCGCCCGCCGTCGAGAAGCACGGGCACATCCTCCGACACGGCGGCCGTCACCAGGACCTGCTCGGCGGGAAGCACAAGCTCGGCCAACCGGCGCCGGCGCCCGACGTCGAGTTCCGCAAACACGTCATCGAGTATCAGAACCGGTTGCGCGCCGTCCGCCGCCAGGAGATCGTACGCGGCGAGCCGAAGGGCGAGCGCCAATGACCAAGCCTCGCCGTGGCTGGCGTAGCCTCGGGCGGCCAGCGGTCCCAGCCTGAGCAGCAGGTCGTCGCGGTGCGGTCCTACTAGGCACACTCCACGCTCGATCTCTTCGCCCCGAGCCGCCGCCACGGCGGACAGAAGCGCGGCCTCGAGAACATGCCTGTCGATGGGGCTCGGCAGGTCCGATCCGAGGCTGGACCGGTATTCCAATTCGGCGGGCCCTGATCCCCTGTCTGCAACCAGCGACTCATACGCCTTGTCGACTAGGGGACATAGGGACTCCACGAGCTGGAGCCGGGCGGCCAGCAGCTCGGCGCCCATCCGGGCCAGATGGGCATCCCACACATCAAGCGTGCGCAACTCGGCAGCCGACCCACGCGCGTGGCCCACCTGGCCCGCCGTCTTGACCAATGCGGTGCGTTGCTTGACCACCCGGTCATAGTCTCTGCGGACGCCGGCGAAACGCGGCGACCGGGCGACCAGAAGGTCGTCCAAATAACGTCGGCGCTCCGCTGGATCCCCCTTGACGAGGACGAGATCCTCGGGAGCGAAGATCACAGCCCGAACTGCGCCGAGTATGTCCCGGACCCGCGGCAGCGGCGCCTTGTTGAGGCGAGCACGGTTCGCGTGGCGCAGGCGCAGCTCCAGTTCAACTAGCAGCTCGCGGTCATCCTTCACGATCACGGAACGGATCAGCGCGCGCTCGGCGCCCAGCCTGATCAGGGGAGCGTCAGTCGCCACTCGATGGCTCTCGAGTGTGGCGAGATAGCCCAACGCCTCGACCAAGTTCGTCTTGCCCTGTCCGTTGAGACCCACGAAGACGGACACACCGGCGTCGAGTCCCACGTCGACGTGTTCATACGACCGGAAGTCGACGAGCTCGATCCGTGCTACTCGCATCCGACCCCAGTCCTTGCTCCTGCCCGCCCGCTCCCGGCCCGCACCGGGCTGCGCTCCCGGACCTTCCCGTCCCCGGCACCCTAGTCGGCCCGCCTCGGTGCGACCTGCTCCTCGGCGAGCCGAGTGGCATCTGCGCTCGGTTCGGCGGCCGGCGCTTCCGTGGTCGCGGCGGTGACGGCATGCCCGCCGAACTGCTGCCGCAGCACGGCCACGACCTTCATCGACGGCGAATCCTCCTGGCGAGAAGCGAACCTGTCGAACAATGCGGACGAGATCACGCGCAATGGCACCGCGTGACTGATCGCGGCTTCCACCGTCCACCGACCCTCGCCCGAGTCCTCCACATAGCCGCGTACGTCGGATAGATCGCCGTCCGCATCCAAGGCGCGGTCAAGCAGGTCAAGAAGCCACGACCTGATAACCGTGCCCTCGCGCCACGACTTGAAAATGGCCGGCACATGCTCGACCACATCGGAAGCGACGAGCAGTTCATACCCTTCGGCATAGGCCTGCATCAAGCCGTACTCGATCCCGTTGTGCACCATCTTGGCGAAGTGGCCGGCGCCGACCTTACCGGCGTGCACGAAGCCGAACGGCCCCGCTGGCTTGAGCGCGTCGAAGATCGGCTGTACACGAGCCACATGCTCGGATGATCCGCCGACCATGAGCGCGTATCCGTACTCCAGACCCCAGATCCCGCCGGAAACGCCGCAGTCCAGAAAGCCGATTCCGTGTTTGGCGAGCTCCGCGGCATGAGCGATGTCGTCTGTCCATCGGGAGTTGCCGCCGTCAATCACGATGTCGCCCGGCGACAGCAGGTCTCCCAGCCCGGCGATTGCGTCGTCGGTGGGCCTACCAGCCGGCACCATCACCCAAACGGCTCGGGGCGGCGCGACCCGCTCGACAAGCTCGGCGAGACCCGGGACATCGCTCCGCTCGGGGTGATGGTCATAACCGACGACCGCGTGCCCCGCCCGACGCAAGCGTTGCCGCATGTTGCCGCCCATGCGGCCGAGACCCACAAGACCGAGTTCCATCGCCACACCTCATCCTGACAGCCGAACTGGCATGATCAGGTAGCGGTACTCGGCGTCCGGTGGGGTCGTCAGCTCCTCCTCCGCGGCGCCATCGTCCGACGCGCCGGTCAAGACGGCGGGCTTGGTCGGCGCGGTGAAATAGAGCCGAACCTTCGGTGCATCGAGTGCAGTCACGCCGTCGAGCAAGAATGTCGGATTGAACGCGATCGAGATATCGTCCCCGACAAGCACTGCCGGGAGGCCTTCGGACGCTTGGGCGTCATCCCCGGACCCTGCCTCGAGCACCACCTCCCCCTCGGTGAATGCGAGCCTGACCGGGGTGTTGCGCTCTGCGACCAGCGAGACCCGCTTGACGGCCTCGACGAACGCACCACGGTCCAGCGTGGCCGCGACGTTTGTTTCGGTCGGGAGCAACGACCGGTATTTCACGAACTCACCGTCGAGCAGCCGCGTGGTTGTGCGCCGACCTGAAGCCTCGAACCCCATCAGGCCGTCCCCGCTCCCGGCCGAGCCCAGAGCGATGGTCACGTCGCCCTCGCCGGCAAGGGCCTTTGCGGTCTCGGCGAGAGTCCGCGCAGGCACGAGCGCGACGGCGGACAGGTCGGGCTGCTCGGGGTGCCAGATGAATTCTCGGACCGCGAGGCGATAGCGGTCGGTCGCCGCGAGGGTGACCTTGTCGTTATCGATTTCCATCCGGACGCCGGTCAGCAAGGGAAGGGTGTCGTCCCGGCCAGCCGCGACCGCAGCCTGGTTGACCGCCGTCGCGAACATTTCGCCCTTGACAGTGCCGGCGACCGGGGGAAGCTCCGGCAGCGCGGGATACTCGTCCACCGGCAGCGTGGCCAGCGAGAACCGAGCTGTGCCGCAGGTCAGCACGACCTTCGAACCGTCGGTGGCCATGTCGACCGGCTGGTTGGGGAGGCTCCGGGCGATCTCCGCGAGGAGACGCCCGGACACCAGGGCTTTCCCCTCGTCGGCCACCTCGGCCCGCGCCTCCACCCGGGCCGACACCTCATAGTCGAAGCTCGACAGCACCAGGCCTTGGGAACCGGTCTCCAGCAGGAGACCGGCGAGGACCGGCACCGACGGGCGGGTGGGCAAGCTACGCGCGGTCCACGCGACCGCGTCGGCCAGGACATCCCGCTCGACCCTGAACTTCACCGAAACCGCCTCCAGCCATAGTTATGCCAGCCATAGTTATGCCAGCCACCTCGCCATCGGACTCGGGCAACGGCGCAGACGCCTGCCGCCGTGGCTAACGACTCCCGAGGCCGGCCATCGACCGAGTCTTGTCTATCGCATGGGTATGACAGTGCTGCAGCCCGTTGACCCGCTTGCTCCGACGCCCCATCCATTGCTCGCCAGATCAGCTGTCTGTCAGCGACTACCCGCCATCCTGCACATCCCGCACCTCTTGAAATGTGCACGGGCCGGGCCCTACCGCGCTTCGGAAACGCCTGCCGTGGTGCGCGGCAGAGTTGTCCCCAGGTCTCGCGTTTTCCCACGTCTTGTCGTCCTTGTTGGACAGTCTTCTGATAGTCCGTAGTCATCGGTTGTGTGGACGGTGTGGACGTCGGCGCCTCGCGCTGGTCGGC
This sequence comes from Actinomycetota bacterium, assembly GCA_046725875.1. Taxonomy (GTDB): domain Bacteria; phylum Actinomycetota; class Actinomycetes; order JAKEEW01; family JAKEEW01; genus JBKOZJ01. Next base: position 12,900 of record JBKOZJ010000070.1, on the reverse strand, counting down.
GGCCGGCCCTGTTTCCACAGGAACTGGGTATGAGCTCGGGAAACAGGCCGTCAGCACGTGGAAAGACTCGCTCCATCCACCGAAAATCCCCAGGTCACCGCGCTTTTCCCCGAAACATCCACAGGCTTTTCCCCAGCATGTGCAATTAACGTGGCATCGGCCCGAGTCGCATCCGACCCTTGCCTCGGGGGCAGGCCTTTCGGGAGTGGTGCTGGCCGCCGCTGACATCGGGCCACTGGTTACGGGCTCGCGGGGGAGTGGCGTCGAAATCCACAGGGCCCGTCCACAACGCTGTGGATAAGGGACGCGAGTGAGACAGGTCATAGCTATCGCCTCGGTCAGCCCTGTCTGGCTTGGGACTTGATCCGGTTCGTGAGTTCGGTGACTTGGTTGTAAATGGAGCGACGCTCCGCCATCAGCGAGCGGATCTTCCGGTCTGCATGCATCACAGTGGTGTGGTCCCGCCCCCCGAACTGTTGCCCGATCTTGGGCAGGGAAAGATCCGTCAGCTCGCGACAGAGATACATAGCAATTTGCCGGGCGGTGACGAGGACCCGTGACCGGGACGACCCACAGAGGTCTTCCATTGAGAGGCCGAAGTAGGCGGCCGTAGCGGCCATGATCGTCGTCGCGGTGATTTCCGAGCCCTCGCTGTCCGGAATGAGGTCCTTCAATACGACCTCGGCCAGATTGAGGTCGACCGGTTGGCGGTTGAGACTCGCGAACGCCGTCACCCGGATCAGCGCTCCCTCGAGCTCCCGGATGTTTGTCGAGATCTTGCTTGCGATGTACTCGAGAACCTCCGGAGGAGCATTGAGCCCCTCCTGGGCCGCCTTCTTCCGCAGGATCGCGATCCGAGTCTCGAGCTCCGGCGGTTGGACGTCGGTGATGAGACCCCACTCGAAGCGGTTGCGCAACCGATCGGCGAGGGTCACGAGCTGCTTTGGCGGGCGGTCGCTCGATATGACTATCTGCTTGTTCGCGTTGTGGAGCGTGTTGAAGGTGTGGAAGAACTCTTCCTGCGTCTGTTCCTTGTTCTCCAGGAACTGGATGTCGTCTACGAGCAGAACGTCGATGTCCCGGTAGCGCCGCCGGAATCCGTCTGCCTTGCCATCTCGAATCGAGTTGATGAAGTCGTTTGTGAACTCTTCGGAACTCACGTAGCGCACCCGGGCGCCGCTGTAGAGGCTGCGCACATAGTGGCCGATCGCATGCAGCAGGTGGGTCTTGCCCAGGCCGGACTCGCCGTAGATGAAGAGCGGGTTGTACGCCTTCGCTGGAGCCTCCGCGACAGCCACCGCGGCCGCGTGGGCGAAGCGATTGCTCGACCCGATGACGAAACTTTCGAAGAGATACTTCGGGTTCAGCCGGGATTCGGGCTCGCGGCGCGGCGGCGGGCCGAGGTCGACCCCGGCCCCTGCGCCCGCGGGTGTCTGCCGCTGACCGCCGTCGGGGTCCAGCTGTTGATCGATGCGTCCCGACGGAATCGTCTCGTCTAATGGCGCCCTTGGGGACGGCGGGCTGGTCGGTGTGTCCGCCAGGGTGGGGCCGCCATCCAGCTCGCTTCCCGGCTGGCCTCCCTCTACGGTCACCGCGATCCTGATCTCTCGACCGTACTGCTTGGAGAGCGCGTCAGTGATCAGAGGGCGCAGCCGCGTCTCGAGAATCTCTTTGGCGAACTCGTTCGGGACCGCGAACAGCGCGGTGTCCTCGACAAGCGCGAGCGGCCGCGACAGCTGGAGAAACGCACGTTGCTGCGGAGGGAGCGCGTCCTCGCCAAGGCCCTCCAGTGATCGAGTCCAGACGCTTGCAAGGTCGACTGTTTCGTCCGCCATGGCCCCGGCCCTTCTCGATCACACGTTTAGGCCCCACGGTTAGCCGGTCGTCCACAGCGTCGTCCACAACTTGTGTACGCCACGTCGTGGAAGGCCGAACGCCCCCGTGGTGCCGGGCAAGCGCATGCGCGCAGCGCGGGACGGTCGAAGGTCGCGGCGTCGACGCCTCGCGTGGAGAAGACCCGGCTCCGCGGGACGCTAACAAGTCCTTGACCCCGCAGCAAGCGGTTGTCCACAGATGGTTCGAGTTGAGTCTTGCCTCGCACACAGCGGGGCCACCTAATCGGCCGGAATTTGCAGCCGCTCACCTCGGCTTATGAAGATCCCCGGGCCTCGCGCCGTTGATCGTCCGTTTGACGCTAGCTCGTACTCTCGCGTACCGTAGGCCGGCTGAGTTTGTCGGCGGCCGCTGCTGCGTGCCCGCGTTCTTCCTGGTCGAACGTCGGCGTCCTGTGGTGGCCGGCGGCCAGTCTGAACGCGATATCCCTGGAGTCTTGAGTGAGCAAGCGCACCTTCCAGCCCAACAACCGCCGGCGGGCGAGAACCCACGGCTTCCGGCTGCGCATGCGCACTCGGGCCGGTCGGGCGATCATCTCCGCGCGCCGGGCCAAGGGCCGCCAGCGGCTGAGCGCCTGATCCCGGTTGGTCGTGCTGCCAGCAGGTAACCGGCTAAGGCGGCGACAGGACTTCGAGGCCACAACCCGCCGAGGCCGACGCCTGGGCCGGGACAGGTTGGTCGTGCACATATTGCTCCCGGGTGCTCTGGCCGAGCGCCCTGATCTCGTATCGGGCTCCGGGGAGGCGTCTGCGGGCGGCGTCGGGCAGAATGGTAGATACGCCTCCAACCGCGCCGTCGGGCGCGGCCGGAGAGCTGCGCAGGGGCGCAGCGATGCTCCGCCAAATAGCGATCTGGCTGCGGCGAGTCCCCGGGTCGGATTCGTGGTCAGCCGTGCTATCGGAGGAGCAGTTGGGCGCAACGCGGTACGTCGTCGGCTAAGGCACCTGATGAGAGATCGGCTTGACACCCTGCCGGTTGGTAGCACGGTCGTGATCCGGGCGCTGCCGGCTGCTGCCACGGCGTCCTCGGCCGAGCTCGCTGCCGATCTCGACGCTGCCCTGGCCCGGGCCCGCGCGGAAGGTGGCCGATGAAGTATGTCCTGATGGGCTTGATCCGTCTCTACCAGTGGACGATCAGTCCGATGCTTGGACCAGTCTGCCGCTTCTATCCGTCGTGCTCGCGCTACGGCTACGAGGCGATCAAGACGCATGGCTCGATCTATGGCGCGTACCTGACAGTCCGGCGGCTCCTACGGTGTCACCCGTGGAACCCGGGCGGGATCGACCACGTTCCGCCGAAGGGTGATCAGCCCTGGTGGCGACCGCGCCGTCGCTCCTCAACCAGGCCGCTAGCCGACAACACCTCGACCCACCCGCAAGGAGTCTGACGTGGGCATCTTCGAGCCGCTCTACGACCTCGTCTCGTGGATCATCTTGCGGATCCACAGTGGACTGACGGGAATCGGCCTGGATGCCGACGGCGGCTGGGCGTGGGGCCTGTCGATCGTTGGCCTGGTGATCATCATTAGGATCGCGTTGATTCCGCTTTTCTTCCGGCAGATCAGGGCCAGCCGGAACATGCAGGTGTTGCAGCCGAGGATCCGGGAGATCCAGAACAAGTACAAGAACGATCGGGAACGGCAGAGTCAGGAGCTGATGAAGCTCTACCGGGAAACCGGAACGAACCCGCTCTCCAGCTGTCTGCCGATCCTCGCCCAGGCGCCCTTCTTCCTCGCGCTCTTCCAAGTGCTGAACGGCATCGCCGCCGGACATCCCAAGGGGGTTCTCACCGAGGAAGACGTGGCAAGCGCGCAGCAGGCGCATATCTTTGGGGCAAGCATCTCCGCTAAGTTCGTGGGATCGAACAGCTTGACCGTGCAGATCGTCACGATTGTGATGATCGTGCTGATGTCGCTGTCCCAGTTCATCACCCAGCGCCAGCTAATGCTGAAGAACCTGCCGGTCGACGCCACCAAGAACAACCCGTATTTGCAGCAGCAGAAGATCTTGCTCTACGTCTTCCCAATCATGTTCGCGGTCTTCGGCGTCAACTTTCCAGTCGGCGTGCTGCTCTACTGGCTGGTCTCCAACTTCTGGACGATGGGTCAGCAGTTCTATGTGATCAGGCGTAACCCGACCCCGGGCAGCATCGCCCACGACGCGCTGCAGAAGCGGCGGGCCGATAAGGCAGCCAAGAAGGACACGGATCAGACAGCCGGGAAGGATGCCTCGACTGCGGCGAAAGACGGCTCACCGGTCGGGAAGAGAGCGGTACCTCCTCCGGCGAAGGCCGACAACGGCGAACCTGTGGTCGTGGGGGGTACGGGCTCAGCCGAGCCTTCGTCTGGTGGTCCGCGCAAGCCGACCAGGAACCAGCCACAGCGGGCCTCTCGAAGCCAGCGGAGTGGGAAGAAGAAGCGAAGGCGCTAGTGTCCCTCGCCACAAATTCGCTGCATGTCTCCGCGAGCAGACGGTGCCGTGCTGCGTTCTCGTCGTCGCCGTTACCGCTGCTAGCGGCCCCTCCTCGCCTTGCGATGCATCCGCTTGGCCACTAAGCCGCATGAAGATCAAAGACTTTGCACCGAATTTCTGGCTCGGCACACTAGTGTCGGGTACGTCGAACTATTGATGGAGGACTCGCCGAATGGCGGAGACAATCCCTGAGGCCGGCAACGAGGCGGCACCCATCGATGAGCAGGTCGATGTCGAACGCCTCGAACATGAGGGCGAGCTGGCGGCCGACTACCTCGAGGGACTGCTCGATATCGCGGATATCGACGGCGACATCGATATGGATGTCGAGGGTGACCGCGCTCTCGTCGCAGTCGTCGGCGAGGACCTAGACCTCCTTGTCGGCGCAGACGGAGAGGTCCTCGAGGCGCTGCAGGAGCTCACTCGGATCGCCGTCTTCCGAGCCACCGGGGAGCGGAGCAAGCTGATGTTGGACATCGGACGCTACCGCGCGCGGCGCCGGAACGAGCTCATATCTTTGGCTCAGAAGATCGTAGCCGAGGTGGCCTCGTCGGGCGAGCCGGTGAAGCTCGAGCCGATGAGTCCCTTCGAGCGCAAGATCGTCCATGACGCCGTTGCGGAGGCCGGGCTGCGTAGCGAGTCCGAAGGAGACGAAGGAGTCCGCAGCGTCGTGGTCTTCCCCGCCTAAGCGGTGTCCGGTCCTGGGGCCGAGCAGCCAGCCGGATCACCGCGCCGAGAGCCCGGGGATCCTGGGATCAGTGCAACTACCGATGATGTTTCACGTGAAACTCACTCGTGGCAAGGCAGGTGCGACCTGCTTGAGCCATGCCGGGTCCGATCCCGATGCGCCGGCCGTCGACGATCGACGATGAGCTGAACAACGGCCCGACGGCGCGCTTGATCGAGCGCGCCATCCTCGCCGGTTCGGTGGGTGGCCTGTCATATGACGGAGGCAACCTTTTCCGCAACTTGAGGCATTGAATGTTTCACGTGAAACCAGAGGTTGAGGTGACCTCCGAGGCAAGGGGCCGGGTGAGATATGCCTTTGAGCTGACCCGAACGAGGTCGGTGTTAGGTCACAGCCTGAGCCGGAGCAGCGGAGACCGAGTTGTGCGGACTAGCCAGCCGATCCACTGCCCGAGCATGCGGTTGCCAAGGGTCAGCTGCATCAGGACCGGCGGGTCGCGACGACAGCGGCGCGGGCCGAACGGCATCCTGGTTCAATAGCCCATCAAGCAAGCACCGTATGAGCAGCCGTGCCAGTCAGTCCGTGCCTCTTTCAGTCACCTACCTGCCGAGCCAGTCGCCGGGCGGGATGAGTCGGATATGAGCGAGGCGCGGAACGAGCGGCACTGGGACAAAGAGCGATCTGGCGGAATAGCTCGCGGGCGATCGGTGGCTGCGACGCCGGCCGAGGTGGTCGAACGGTTCGGACCGGCCGCGTCGCAGCTTTATCGGTACGCCGAAATGCTCGCTACCGAAGGCGTGCTCCGTGGGCTTATCGGACCTCGCGAGGTGTCTCGGATGTGGGACCGCCATATCCTCAACAGTGCGGCCCTGCTGCCGCTTCTGCCAGGCCCCCGTCGCATCGCAGACGTGGGGTCGGGAGCGGGCCTGCCGGGCCTGGTCATCGGAATTCTCCGGCCGGATCTTTCCGTAACGCTCGTCGAGCCGCTTCTCCGGCGAGTGAACTTCCTGACCGAATGCGTCGATCAGCTACAGCTCGCGAACTGCTATGTTCTGCGCTCCCGCGCGGAAGAGGCTACGGACCTATCCGTGGATTCGGTCGTCGCGCGGGCGGTCGCGCCGCTCGACCGCCTCGCCAAGATCTGCTTGCCGCTGCTCGAGCCAGGCGGAGAACTGCTTGCATTGAAGGGGGCCGGCGCCGCCGCGGAGCTCCGCGCCGCGGAGCCGGGCCTCCGTGGCCTGGGCGCCTTGTCGTGGTCCGTTGTGCGGCTCCGCCCGCCGTTCGCGGTGGCCGAAGCCACCGTGGTAAAGGTCGTTGCGGGTGGACAGATATGACACTCGCTACTTCCAACGAGATAACCAGGAGATCACATCGGGGACGGGATGGAACCAGAGTGGTGTCCCGACACAAGCGTTATGACTGCATCCCAGACGTCCGGCTCCGGCAGGTACACCGGAATCTCACTGCTCGCACGTTTTGCACACGGTTTGACCTGGGCAACCTGACGAACGGCGGCTTCGGGTGGCATCATCTCGACCCTGGGGGGTCCGCAACGGCCGAGCGGGGGAGGAGCTGCTCGTCGGGGCCAACGGATCGAGCGCGACGGCGTCGTGCGGCAGGGTCGAGGAGCAACGGGTGGACGATGTCGAGCGTTCGGCCGCCGAGTGGAAGACGCCGCGAAACGTGGAAAGCGCACCCCAGAGAGCCGCCGAATCGCCGGCCGACCTCGAGTCGCATACCGCAAGCTATGACGACACACCCATCGCCGCCATGACCCATGCGGCAATCCGGGCTCTGACGAGAAGAGGACCTGCGATGCCTCGTCCAGCACGACGTCGCACAATTGTCGTCGCCAACCAGAAAGGTGGGGTGGGCAAGACAACGACAGCGGTCAACCTTGCGGCAGCGCTTGCCATTAACGGTTGCCGGGTGCTGGTCATCGACCTCGACCCACAAGGAAACGCGTCAACGGCACTCGGTGTTGACCACTACACCGGGGTCACATCTGTCTACGAGGTGATTATCGAGGGACGTCCGCTCGAGGACGTCGTGCGGCAGTGCGAGGCGATCCCGAACTTGTCATGCGTGCCCGCGACGATAGACCTTGCAGGTGCCGAGATCGAACTCGTCTCGCTCGTCGCTCGAGAATCCCGGTTGCGGAAGGCAATGGAGGTCTACAGCCACGACGTCGACTACATCTTCATCGACTGTCCGCCGTCGCTTGGACTACTGACGATAAACGCTCTGGTCGCCGCGCCCGAACTGCTGATCCCGATCCAGTGTGAATATTATGCGCTCGAGGGACTCGGCCAGCTGCTCAAGAACGTCGACCTTGTCAAGGCACACCTCAACCCGCGACTGACAATCTCGACCATTGTCCTCACGATGTATGACGCCCGGACGCGTCTCGCATCCCAAGTCGCAGACGAGGTTCGGCAGCACTTCGCGGGCGTCGTGCTCAAGACCACGATCCCGCGTTCCGTCCGCATATCCGAGGCGCCGAGTTACGGCCAGACCGTCATCACATACGACCCCGCCTCGACCGGTGCACTGTCATACGTGGAGGCGGCCCGTGAGATCGCGGTAAATGGACAAACGGGCGATGCGCCCCCGCCGCCCAGGCCACCCTGGGAGCAGGAATCACATGTAGACCGCTGGGATCCCGATGCAGGCCATCTGGATCTGGACTCGCCCGGGGAGCAGCGTTCGGGTAGCGAAGGCACGTCCGGCGACTCCACCGCTTGGCGGACCGCGTGGAATTCGGAACGGAAGTAGGAAGACATATGGGCGAGCGGCGCAGGGGTCTCGGGCGTGGTCTTGGTGCTCTCATTCCGACGGCTTCAGTAAATCCGGAGCTCGACCGAACAACTACCGCGGCGACCGCTCTCCTGGACCATTCCGTTGCGGCGGCGACCGGCGGTGGCCTGCCAGGAACCCCCATCGTCGGTGCCCATTTTGCGGAAATACCAGTCGACCAGATTTCCCCTAATCCACGCCAGCCCCGTCAGGCTTTCGAGCCCGAGGCCCACGCCGAGCTTGTGCATTCGATTCGAGAGCTGGGACTCCTGCAGCCAATCGTCGTACGCCAAGTCGCACCCGAGCGCTTCGAGCTGGTCATGGGTGAACGGCGGTGGCGGGCAGCACGGGACGCGGGGCTTATTCGGATTCCGGCGATCGTCCGGTCGACGGAGGACGACCGCCTCCTCCTCGAGGCATTGCTCGAGAACCTGCACCGCACGCAGCTAAACCCACTGGAGGAGGCCGCGGCCTACGACCAGCTGCTAAAGGACTTTTCGTGCACACACGAGACGCTCGCCGATCGCATCGGGCGGTCTCGCTCCCAAGTGACCAACACACTCCGGCTGCTTCGGCTGCCCCCGGCGGTTCAGCGCCGCATCGCCGCCGGTGTCATATCGGCGGGCCACGCCCGTGCGTTGCTCGCCCTCGACGACCCAGGGCAGCAGGAGCGGCTCGCTAACCGCATCGTCGCGGAGGGCCTCTCGGTTCGTGCCGTAGAGGAAATCGTGACGCTTGGCGAGCACGAAGCGTCGGCGGCGCGCAAGCCCAGGGCGGGCCGCCGGGTTTCCCCGCTTCTCGAGGATCTCGCGGCCTTGCTTTCGGACCGCTGGGATACCCGGGTCAAGGTCCAGCTCGGCCAGCAACGCGGAAAGATAGTCGTCGAGTTCGCATCCGTCGAAGACCTCGACCGAATTCTCCAAACGATGGCGCCCGAGGCACGGCACACCTTGGACCGATTTGCCGAGGTCCCTGGTCTGCGAGCCCATTAACGCCGCTAGCCACCCCATGGCCGGCACTTTGTAGGCGATCGGATCTACGGGGAGGCGCGGATGGCAGCGGCTTGGAGCAGGTCGCGGCAGAGCACGCCGAGGTCCGCACCGGCCGCCTGGGCCGCCTGGGGGAACAGGCTCGTCTCCGTCATTCCCGGCGCCACGTTCACCTCGAGGAACCAAGCCTTGCCAGCCGAGTCGACGATGAGGTCCGTACGCGACAAGTCGCGCAACTCCAGCCGCCGATGCGCCTCTACAGCGAGCCGGCGGACCGCGTCTTCGACCTCCGCTCCGAGGCGTGCAGGTACAAAGAATTCCGTCTCGCCCGGGGTGTACCGCGCTGGATAGTCGTACACACTGTTGCGCGGCACGATCTCTACGGACGGCAGGGCGGTAGGCCCAGACCCGGTGTCGACGACGGAGACCGCAACCTCGGTGCCGGCGACGAATCGCTCGATGAGCGCGGTGTCGCCGTACGCGTAGCAGGAGACCATCGCCTGCGGGAGTTCAGCGGCGGTTCGTACCGTTGATGTACCGAGCGCCGAGCCACCCTGGGCCGGCTTCACGAACAACGGCAGCCCGAGCCGCTCGACGATCAGGTCGAGCACCCGCCCGGCGCCCAGGTCGCGGAAGGTCGTCTGCGGCAGCGTAACGAACGGCGGCGTTGTGATGCCTCCTGCCGCGACCACGTCTTTCGCAACCGGCTTGACGAAGGCGAGCCGGCAGGCGGGCGGGCGCGCGCCGACGTAGGGGATCCGCAGCAACTCGAGGACGTCGCGGATCGCGCCGTCCTCGCCCGCGGCACCGTGCAGCGTCGGGAATACCGCCGCCGGCCGGTCCGCGATCAGGGCGGTGACGAGCGACGCATCCGTGTCGAGGAGTTCGACGTCGCAACCGACGCCGCGTAGCCCGTCGACCACCTGGCGCCCGGACCGCAGGGACACCTCCCGCTCGTGCGAGACCCCACCGGCCAGCACGACAACCCGGCCAAGGTCACTCATCACACCCTCCTAGTGTGCGAGGGAGAGATCCGGCGAATCGGTTGCGACCGGCACCCGCCCGCCCGACGACGGTCACACTGTCTCCGTCGGCGGATTGTCGTCCCTGGTCGCGACCTCGGGACGTCCGACGCCCGACGGCGTCCCGAAGATCTTGCGGACCTCGAGGTCCTGCTCGATGACTGCCCCGAGGCGGCGGACGCCCTCGGCGATCCGTTCCGGCGGCGGATAGCAGTACGAGAGCCGCAGGCAGGACGCACCGAATCCATCGGCGTAGAACGCCGTGCCAGGCACGTAGGCGACCCGGTTGGTCACCGCCCGCGGGAGCATCGCCTTCGAGTCGAGGCCCGCGGGCAGCGTCACCCAAACGTAAAAGCCCCCGCGTGGTCGCGTCCATCGCATGCCTGGCGGCATATACGTCGGGAGCGCGGCGAGCATCGTGTCTCGGCGCTCTCGGTAGAGCTCCCGGTATGCCTTTAGCTGTTCCTGCCATGGCTGGGTTGACAGATATCGGGAGACGGCGAGCTGAGAGAACGAGGGCGGGCAGAGCACGGCCGACTCGGCGACGAGGACCAGCTTCTCCCTAACGGCCGGGGGCGCGAGCGCCCAGCCCACCCGGAAGCCGGGCGCGAACGTCTTCGAGAACGACCCGAGATAGACCACGTTGTCCGGGTCGTCCGCGCGCATCGCCCGGAGTGGCTCCTCGTCGAAGCCAAGCAGGCCATAGGGATTGTCCTCGAGGACGAGCACCTCATGCCGACGGCAGATCTCGAGCACCTCGGTGCGCCTGGCCACCGAGAGCGAGACTCCCGCGGGATTGTGAAAGTTGGGGACGGTGTAGAGGAATTTCGGTCGTTTCCCGGCGGCCCGAACCGAGACGATTGCCTCATCCAGATGGCCGGGGACGATGCCGTCGTCGTCCATGGCAACGTGGACGACCCCGGCCTGATACGAGGAGAACGTGCCCAGCGCACCAACGTAGGTCGGCGCCTCGACGATCACCACATCGCCCGGGTCGACAAAGATCTTTGTCACTAGGTCGAGAGCCTGCTGCGAGCCGACTGTGACGACGACATCGTCGGCGTGCGCGGAGATCCCTTCCTGCGCCATGACCGAGCAGATCTGCTCCCGGAGCACGGGATCACCCTGGCCGGATCCGTACTGCAAGGCTGCCGCACCCTGCTCCCGGACGAGCTCGGCGACCAGGTCGGCCACGGCATCCATCGGGAGCGCCGGGAGATACGGCATGCCGCCCGCGAGCGAGACGACTTCGGGCCGGCTGGCGACGGCGAACAATGCCCGGATCTCCGAGACGGACAAACCGCGCGTCCGAGCCGCGTACTGGTCTGTGTGGAGATCCAAGCGGGACCCCCGCTGGGGCAAGGTCACAGGACGTCCTTCCCGCCCGGTCGGCGTCGCGTGCCACAGCACCCTAACGAATCGCCGGCTCTGCCAGACCTGAACCGACCCGGGCAGACACGAGAGGCGAGGCGGGTGGCGGGCGGGCCGCGGGCGCCGAATACGATGACTCCTCGGTCTGCAAGAACACTGGATTACCACTAGGAGGCACCGGAGCCGATGCGAGTCAGACGCTTGATGGCGGCGGGGATCGGGCTGGGCGCTTGCGGTGGCTTCGTGGCCGGCCTGCTGCGGTCTCGCCCGGACCCGCCGTGGGTGGGCTGGCAGTCCGCAGGCGAGCCGCCGCGCTACGAGCCGATGGCGAGCGTCGGGCGAGTCCGGCAAGGAACTCCCGCTGCTGCCCGCCATCACGGCGGCCCGCGGTCCACCGGCGCCGCCGCCGGAGCGGGTGCCGTAGAGACCCGGAGCAGGGTCGCTCGACCTGCCCGCAGCAGTCGCACAGAGAAGCCGGCGCCGGGCCACTGAGGCCGCCGATATGTCGCGCAGGCTCACCAACCTTACCCTCGACAACCTCGACGACCTGCCGAGGCGCTGCCGCCGCTGCGTCTTCTGGGAGCTCGATCCCGCCGCCGGCGAGCGCGCCAGCGAGGCGGGCGACCCGGCCCTGGAGAAGGAGGCCTGGGTCTCTGCGGTGCTGCTCGAGTGGGGATCGTGCGGGAAGATCGTGTACGTCGACGGAGCGCCGGCCGGTTACGTCGTGTATGCACCAGCGCATTACGTGCCACGCTCGGTCGCCTTCCCGACCAGCCCAGTCAGCGCGGACGCCGCCCTGCTGATGACTGCGCATGTGTTGCCGGACTTCGCCGGCGGTGGGCTGGGCCGGATGCTCGTACAAGGCGTGGCCAAGGACCTGACCCGGCGCGGCGTGAAGGCGATCGAGGCCTTCGGAGACGCCAAATGGGAACGGCCGGCTTGTGTGGTCCCGGCCGACTATCTCCTCGCCGTCGGCTTCAAGACGATCCGGCCACACCACCGCTTTCCCCGGCTGCGGCTCGAGCTGAAGAACGCGCTGTCGTGGCGCGAAGACGTCGAAGTGGCTCTCGAGCGGCTGCTGGGCTCGATGTCGCCCGAGCCAATTTTCAAGCCGGTGTGACCGCTCCTACCTAGCGGTGTCGGCGGACCGCTGGGGCCAAGGGTGTCTGTGGGGTGGCCTGGGGTAGCGACCTTCACGGTTTCCGACCCGGGTGGTGCTCCAAAATGTCGGCGCCCGTGCGCTCGGAAGCGGGGCGGCGGCATTTGTCTCGTTAGAAGGCCGGTGGTTAGACGTACTCGGCGAGGTCGGCGAGGATCATTCGCTTGGGGCGCGCTCCGATGATCACCTTGACGATGTCGCCGTTGTGGAAGACCGCCATGGTCGGTAGCGAGGTGATTCCGAAGCGGGCGGAGGTGACCGGGTTCTCGTCCGTGTTGAGCTTCACGAAATCGAGCTTCTCGGTTTCGGTGGCGATCTCTTCGAGGATCGGGGAGACCTGACGGCACGGGCCGCACCAAGCTGCCCAGAAGTCCACCAGGACGGGCTTGTCGGCCTTGAGGACGTCCACCTCGAACGTCTCGTCGGTCACGGTCTTCACTGACTTCTCCTTCTCGATGGGGATCGCTGCTAGCGGAGGTTGGAGCTGGTGGACGCGAGTTCGGTTTGCTGG
>JBKOZJ010000069.1:0-13673 GCA_046725875.1 Actinomycetota bacterium | reverse complement strand
GCCAGGGATCACTGCCCTCTGGTGCCGAGAGGAGCCGCCGGGTGAGGGACCCGTGGCCGCGCTCGCGGCGGGCCTGGAATTGGTACGGACGCCGATCCTGGCACTGCTCGCCTGCGACCTGCCGTACGCGACCGCCGAAACGGTACGCATGCTGGTCGACGCGGCGGCCGGCGACGGGGCGATCCTCGTCGACGCCGGCGGTCGGGACCAGCCGCTGGCCGGGGCGTACCAGGCGGCCTCTCTTGTCCAGGCACTGCACGCACTCGGTCCGCCGTACGCCGGTGTTGCCATGCGATCGCTGGTCCAGCGGCTCGACGTCGTGCGGATGCCGGACCCGGCCGGCGCGAGCATCGATTGCGACACCTGGGAGGACGTTGAGGTGGCGAGGCATGGCCGGTGAGGAACCGATCCAGGGCGGCGGAGATCATCGTGGGCGCGGCGAGCCTGGACCGATCAAGGTGAGCCGCGACTGGGTCGAGCGGCTCAGCGACGAGCTCGGCCTCGACGTGCCTGTTGACGTGCTCGACCTGCTCGATCTCGCGCGCGACTCCGCGCACCGGGTCGCCCGGCCGGCGGCTCCGCTCACCACGTTCCTGGTCGGGTACGCGGCCGCGGCACGGGGCGGTGGGCCAGACGCGGTCGCCGATGCAGCCCGCACAGTGCGCCGTGTCCTCGCCGGTATGACGCCGGTTGATGTTGAGCCCTAAGAGCAGCCACAGTGCGTGCAGTCGTGATCACGGAGCCGGGCTGGCCAGAGGTACTTCGGCTGGCCGAGGTCGCCGATCCGATGGCCGGGCCGGGTGAAGTCCTTATCGAGGTCGCGGCCGCGGCGCTCAACCGGGCCGACCTGATGCAACGCCAGGGCCACTACCCGCCGCCGGAGGGCGCCCCGGCCTGGCCGGGGCTCGAGTGCTCAGGCACGATCGCCGTACTTGGTGACGGTGTCACGGACTGGCGGGTCGGCGACCAGGTATGCGCGCTGCTCTCCGGCGGTGGCTATGCCGAACGGGTGGCCGTCCCCGCTACACAGCTGCTTCCGGTGCCTATGTCGGTGTCGCTGGTCGAGGCGGCTGCACTCCCGGAGGCTGCGTGCACAATCTGGTCGAACGTCTTCATGCTCGGTGGGCTGCGCCCGGGCGAGACGATCCTGGTCCACGGCGGCGCCGGCGGCATGGGATCTTTCGCGATCCAGCTCGCCGCCCAGCTCGGCGCCGCGGTTCTCGCCACCGCCGGGTCACCAGAGAAGCTCGACCGGTGCCGCCGGCTCGGCGCCGACGTGGCGATCGATTACCGGAACACCGACTTCGTGGATGCAGTCCGGAAGGCCACGGGCGGTCGCGGCGCCGACCTCATCCTCGACAACATGGGCGCGGCCTATCTTGCGCGCAACGTCGACGCGCTCGCCCCAAATGGTCGGCTCGTCGTCATCGGCCTGCAAGGCGGGCGGAAGGCAGAGCTTGATCTCAACAAGCTGATGACGAAACGGGCGGCTATCCTGGCGACAACCCTGCGGTATCGCCCGGCCGATGAGAAGGCCGCGATCGTCAAATCGGTGCGCGAGCATGTCTGGCCCCTGCTTGCTGACGGCCGGGTGCGGCCGGTCGTCGACCGGGTGCTCCCGGTGACCGACGCAGCCGAGGCGCACCGTCTCATGGAATCCGGCGCCCACATCGGCAAGATCCTCCTTCGGGTGAATGGACCGGCGCGTCAGCCACCACCCGCTTGACCGCTGTGTCCATGTCCCCGCCATCAATGCCCATGCCACCGGCCCGATGTGCGGCGCGCCTGGCGAACCGGTAAGGATAGGGCCATGACCGAGCAGCAGCCTGAGCGTGGTTCGCAAGACCAGGACCAGCCGCAAGTCGTGATCGTCGGGCCAGACGGGATGGCGGTCTCTGGTCCGGCGGGCGGCTCAGATGACGAAGAGTCGTCGGAGCCTTCGGTTACTGACCTGGTCGAGCAGCCAGCGAAGGTCATGCGGATCGGCAGCATGATCAAGCAACTGCTCGAAGAGGTTCGAGCCGCGCCGCTCGACGAGAAGAGTCGAGCGAGGCTCAGGGAGATCCACAAGAGCTCGATCGAGGAGCTGGAGAAGGGGCTGGCGCCGGAGCTCATCAACGAACTGGAGCGCCTGTCGCTCCCGTTCACCGACGATGAGCTGCCGAGCGATGCCGAGCTGAGGATCGCGCAGGCCCAGCTGGTCGGCTGGCTGGAGGGACTCTTCCACGGGATCCAGACCGCCCTCTTCGCCCAGCAAATGGCGGCCAGAGCACAACTCGAGCAAATGCGGCGCGCCCTTCCGCCGGGCGTCGGTGTCGCGCCGTCCGGCGTGTTGCCTGGACAGCCCGGGCAGCGGCAGGATGAACAGCAAGAGTCCAATCGCCATGGGCCTTACCTCTGAGCGGAAGCAATCCGGTCGAACCTGTCGAGAACGGGCCCTCGTGGGTTGAGCCGCGCGGGCACCACGCATCCCGCTATGGTGTCGCGTTGTGCTCGGGCCGGAGTTCGCAGACTTAGTCGACGCCGCACGCCGCGGTGACGAGTACGCCTTCGGGCGGCTCTGGCGTGATATCCATCCGCCGCTGCTGCGCTACCTCCAAGCCGTGGGAGCGGAGTCAGTCGACGACCTCGCCGCTGATGTGTGGCTGGAGGTCGCGCGCAAACTCCAGACGTTCGGTGGCGACGAGGGCGGGTTTCGGGGTTGGGTCTTCACGCTCGCCCGGCGGCGCCTGATCGACTCGTGGCGACGCGGGAGTCGGGCGCCCGCGGTCTATTCGGTGGCCGAGCCGCATCTCTACGAACGGCCGGGAGCGGACTACACCGCCAAGACGGCAGACGAGAATCTCGAGACCCGGCGCGCTTTAGCACTGATCGCCACGCTGCCCCGGGAACAGGCCGAAGTGATCGCGCTGCGGGTAGTCGGCGGGCTCAGCGCGAAGGACGTCGCGGAGATTCTCGGCAAGAGCCCGGGAGCGGTGCGCATCATCGCTCACCGCGGCCTGCGCCGGCTTGCTGCGCTGCTCGTCGACCAGAACGTGGAGGGAGGTGTAACGCAATGAGTGGCTCCAACGGTTATGGCGGCGAGATGCCCGAATTCCCGTATCCGCGACCTGCTGGCGAGCGCCCTCTTCCGGGTGTGGAGCTGGATTGGCTGCTCGCGGGCGAGGTCCCGGCCGAGCCGCGCAGCCCGGAGGTCGATGCGCTCGCGCGGCTGCTCGTCGCCGCCGCTGCCCCCGCGTCCGAGCGCGAGCTCGCCGACGAAGCCGAGGCGATCGCGGATTTTGTTCGGCTACGGGACGCGGGCGATCAGCAATATCCCGCCGCTAGGAGACGATCAATGCTCGCGACCTTTCTGAGCACGAAACTGGCGACCGCTGTCGCCGCCGGAGCCCTCGGTTTCGGTGGCATGGCCGCAGCGGCTTATGCGGGGGCGCTACCCGAGCCGATCCAGGACTTCGCCCATCAGACGGTCGGCGCGCCCAGCGCAGACAGCGACCAGTCGAGCCCAACAGGCCAGGATCAGGCGAACGGCGGAGCGAGTGAGAGCGCAAGCAGCGCGCAGGGTCAGGGAACCGGCCCGGCCGCGACTGGCTCGGCGAAGTATGGGCTTTGTACTGCCTTCGCGGAGGAACGGGCCGAGAAGGGCAAGGTCGACACGAAGTCGCCTGCTTATCAAGCGCTCGCTCAGGCCGCCGGCGGTGGCGACAATATCGACGAGTTCTGCGCCGATGTGACACCGTTCGGTCAGGGATCGGGCCAGACGAACGCGCCGGCTGCTCCAGGCAGCACCGACCATCCAACTACCCAGCCCACGACCGCGCCCGACAGCGCGCAGACAACGCCTGAGGGCCAGCCGTCGGGGCTTCCGACGCCCACCGACCTCCCGAGCGGTCAGCCGTCGGGGGTATCGGCCAACTAACTGACCCATCAGGAGAGGAGCGTCACGACCGGCCGGCTCTGCGAGTCCGACGCCCCGCCGGTGTGACGGCCGCTCGCCCTCTCCGACCGCTCGTGGCACTGCCCGGGAGGCAGACACCGACGCCTCCACGCCACAGCGGTCCGGTGTCGGGCTCCCCCGCATTGCCCGGCACCTTGAAAGACCCGGGGCGGGCGTTCCCCCCGCGCCCGCCCCGGGTCTTCACTTCTTTCTTGCCCCGCCAGCTCAAACCGTGAAGCAGGTGCGCAGTTACAACGCGCGTAGGGTTCGGCGGCTCAGCCGGATCGAGGGGTACCAAGGAGGCGGTTCAGCAGCGCACGGTTGCCCGGCCAGGCCTCGTACAACACATCGCGGGGAACCTGGCGACCCGCGTATCGCAAAGCAAGCGCGACGACGACCACGTCGTCGAGCGGTCCGATGACCGGAATGAACTCCGGAATGAGATCGATGGGACTCGCCACCCAGAGGCCGGCCAGCACTACGGCAACTTTCGCACGGCGCGGAACGCGGGAATCGCGCCGCAGGCGCCGCACGGTCGTCACACAGTCTGGTATGAAGGCCGCGAGGTCGCGGACGAGACCCGGCGGCAGCGTGCGCGCCAGGACAGCCAAGACGAGCCAGCTTAGGACCACCGCCGCCAAGGTGATGCCGAACGCGAGCAACCATTGCTCCCCGGTCATGGCCTCGCCCCGACCTCCGCTACCACGACGACAGCCTTCGCCAACTGCGACAACCTTTCGCCACCGTAACTGCGCATCTCCGCAAGTGCGCTGAGGGCTGTCGAGCAGGCGAGTAGGTCAGCGGCACGCTAGCGACTCGATCAAGCGAAGAGTGTCTCGAGAATCTCGGCGACCCCGTCGTCCTCGACCGAGGGCGCGACATTGTCGACGGCGGCGAGCACATCTGGATGTGCGTTTGCCACGGCGTAGGCAGTGCCGGCCCACGCGAGCATCGGCAGATCGTTGGGCATGTCGCCGAAGGCCGCGACATCGATGGCGTCGATCCCCTGCTCCTCGCAGACATGTGCGAGACCGGACGCCTTACTCACACCGAGCGCGCTCACCTCGATGATGCCAACCCGGCTGGAGTGAGTGAACTCTGCAAGACCGCCGGCCGCCTCGCGGACCAAGGCGAGCAATTCGTCGGCCGACATGGACGCGTGATGAACGAGCAGCTTGGCCGCCGGCTCCGCGTAGAGCTGCGCGAGCACGGCCGAACGCACCCACGGCCGGCCCCTGTCCCACGGGGTCACGTACTGCGGCTCGTGCACCAGCTCGATGTCGCGTTCGACGCTGAAGTGAACCTCCGGTATGTCTCGCTGGACGGCCTCGCAGACCTCGCGCAGCGACTCGCCAGAGATGAGGTGGGACTGGAGTATCGACTCGTTATGAAGGTCGTAGAGCAGAGCACCGTTTGCACAGACCGCAAGCCCCCGGTGTCCGGTCTGCTCGGCAACCTCGTGCATCCACCGCGGCGGGCGGCCGGTCACAAAGACCAGCACAGAGCCGGCATCCTCTACAAGCGAGAGGGCTGCTCGGGTCCGCCCAGAGATAGTGCCGTCCCGTCGGATCACCGTCCCGTCGAGATCGGTAGCGACGAGCCTCGGTCGCTTGCGCTGCTCGATATGGGGATCGCTCCCGGGAGGTCTTCGGCCAGTCACGGGAATTCCAAGGAGCTGCTGGTTGGCCGTGCTCGATCGGAACGCCCGCCCGCTCCGCCCGGCCGGACAGGCGACCCTCGGTAGACCTGCTCGAGGACGACCGCGACGCCATCGTCATCATTCGAGGGCGCGACCTCGTCGGCGGCCGCGATCGCCTCCGGGTGGCCGTTTGCCATCGCGACACCCCACCCCGCCCAGATCAGCATCGGCACATCTGAGGGCATGTCACCGAAGGCGATGGTCTCCGCCGCGGTCAAGCCGAGCCGCTCGGCCACCTCGGCCAACCCGGTCGCCTTGGTCACCCCCGCCGGGACGAGCTCGACGAGGTCGCCACCGGCGTTGACGGCTTCGAACAAGCCATTGCCGACGGCTCGAACCGCGGCGGCGAGCTCGTCCACCGACAGCCGCTCGTGGTTGAGGAACGCTTTCATAACCGGCTCGTCCCATAGCTCGGACTCGGTGACGGAGTTGAGGGGTACGAGTTCCCACGGCCACGGCATTCCAGGCGGACCGTGGAAGCCGCCCGCGATCCCGGCGCGGGCGACCGCGATCCGAACCGGTCCGATCGTTTCAGCGAGCCGCGCCAGCACCGGCTGCACGGCTTTGGCATCGACGGTATGCGCCGCGATCAGCTCGTGCGCGCCGGCGTCATATAGCTGCGCGCCCTGACCGCACACCGCGAGGCCGTCGTAATGCAACTCGTCGAAGACCGGGCCGGCGGTCTCCACAGACCTGCCAGTGACGATTACATGCACTGCTCCGGACGCGACGGCCCGCTCGAGCGCGGCCCGGGTACGAGGGGACAGCGACTCGTCACTGCGGAGCAAGGTGCCGTCGAGATCGGTCGCGACCAAGCGGAGCGTACTAGCGGAGGTCACGACCGGGCCGGCGCTCCTTCGGCAGCTTCTGGCGCCGTCAACGCCTCGCGACCACCGAGATACGGCCGGAGCGCCGCGGGGACGGCGACCGAACCGTCGGCCTGCTGGTGGTTCTCGAGGATCGCGATGATCGTCCGCGGCATGGCACACAGGGTGCCGTTGAGCGTGGCCACCGGCCGAGTCGAACCGTCGTCCCGCATTCGGATGCCCAACCGCCTCGCCTGGAACTCCGTACAGTTCGACGTCGAGGTCACCTCGCGGTAACGACCCTGCGAGGGCAACCATGCTTCGCAGTCGTACTTCCTCGCCGCCGACGTCCCTAGATCACCGGCGGCGACGTCGATGACCCGGTACGGGATCTCCAGCTTGCCGAGGAGCTCCTTCTCCCAGGCGAGCAGGCGGCGGTGCTCGGCCGCGGCCTCCTCAGGCGCGCAGAAGACGAACATCTCAACCTTGTCAAACCAGTGGACGCGGAAGATTCCTCTGGTGTCCTTGCCGTAGCTGCCGGCCTCCCGGCGGAAGCATGGCGAGAAACCGGCATAGCGCAGCGGGAGCCGGCCGGCGTCGAGGATCTCGTCGGTGTGGTAGGCGGCGAGCGGCACCTCGCTGGTGCCCACAAGATAGAGATCGTCGCGTTCCAGGTAGAAGACATCCGCGGCGGCCTGGCCGAGGAATCCGGTCCCCTCCATGGCCCGCGGACGGACCAGCGACGGGGGGATCATGGGGACGAGGCCGGCCCCTAGCGCCTGGTCCATGGCCATCTGGGTCAGCGCGAGCTCCAACAGCGCGCCGACCCCAGTCAAGTAGTAGAACCTGCTGCCCGACACTTTGACGCCGCGCTCGATGTCGATCGCACCCAGCCGCCGGCCGAGCTCGACGTGGTCGAGCGGAGCGAACCCCTCAGCCGCGAAGTCCCGCGGTGTCCCGACATGCTCGAGCACGACATAGTCCTCCTCGCCCCCGGCCGGGACGCCGTCCTCGATCAGATTGGGCATGTCGAGCTGGAGCTTGGCGAGCACCTCCGCCGCCTCGTCGGCCTCGGCTTCGGCGGCCTTGACCTCCGCGGCAAGCGCCTGGGCCTTCTCCACCAAGGCCGCCCTCTCGTCGCCGCGGGCCGCCGCGACCTGCTTGCCGAATGCCTTCTGCTCCGCGCGCAGCGACTCGAACCGGGACAGCTCGGACCGCCGCCGCTCATCAGTGGCGAGGAGCGCGTCGACGAGGCCCGGATCCTCGCCGCGAGCGCGCTGGGAGGCGCGGGCCCGGTCCGGGTCGTCACGAAGCAGCCGAAGGTCGATCACTCTGCAAGGTTACCGGCCAGGTCCGAGCCGCCGCCGCCGACTTATCACCCGCGGATCGACCAGAATGAGCGCAAATACTTCCTGCTGCTCTCGGCAATGGACGGCGGTCTCGCACCGCCGATAAACGATCAACCGATGTGCCGCAGCCCCGAGTTTTCTCGGGGAAGAGATCGGACAGTGTGCAGGAACCCAGACAGAATCGGTCGATTCGTCAAAGTCTCAGCACATTGCCCGATCGCGATTCCTCGGAAACTCACGGTGTCCGCACATCACTTGAACGCGAGCCAGCCAAAACGAGGCGTCGACTGCTTCCGGAGCATCATCTAGCGCCCCGCTCGCTCCCGAGGGCCCGGAACAAGAAGCCCGTTCCGACCCGGCCGCGCAGGTCAGATGGGGGGTTGGGGGCCAACTGCCCGTAGGGTTGCGGTCGTGCCGGTGTGGGTGTGGTCCACGGTCGCGGTCGCGATCATCGCCGTTGCGACCACCGCGCTCATCTGGCGCCGCCGCAGGGACGCCGGCTATCTCCTCCTGCTAACCGCGGCGACCAGCGTGATCGTCGTCGCGTTCGGACTGCCGGCAGGACCGGCGCTCGCCCTGGCTGTGTACGGCGCGATCGCGGCGATGGTGGTGCGCCGCAACCGCCGTCAGGTACCGCGAGCGGTGGCCGTGCTGGCGGGGTTTGGGATACCGGCCGCCGCCACCTGGTCGGAGTTCCGGTACGGCAGTGGGACCACCGCCGAGATCGGTTGGTCCCTCGGGTGCGCCTTCGTCCTGCTAGTCATCTTTACGTTCCTGTGGGTACGGTTGCGCCCGCCCTTGCGAACCCAAGCGCCCGCGGTGAGGCACACCCAAAAGATCGTCGCGGTGCTGAACCCGAGCAAGTTCGCCGACGGCGGGTCGGCCCTCCGGCGCGAGCTGGTGGCGCAGGCGGCCAGGGCCGGCCTCCCAGCGCCGCACGTGGTTGCGACCACGCTGGATGACCCGGGCCTGGTGGCAGCCGCGACTGCGGCGGAGTCCGGAGCGGACCTCATCGTCGCTTGCGGCGGCGATGGAACCGTACGGGCTTGCGCGGACGCGCTGGCCGGCACGGGAGTTCCGCTCGGCATCGTCCCCGCGGGCACCGGCAACCTGCTCAGCCGCAACCTCGGCATCCCGCTGGGCCTGGATGAGGCGGTGGCGGTCGCGCTCACCGGCGCGAATCGGACGATCGATCTCGGGCGGGTGGACGACCAGCGGTTCGCTGTAATGGCGGGCATCGGGTTCGACGCGGCGATGGTCGCCGGCGCGTCGGAGCGGCTGAAGCAGCGGGTTGGCTGGCCGGCCTACTTCGTCGCCGGGGTACGCCACCTGCTCGGCGAGGTCATGCGGGCCACGATCAGCATCGACGACGAGGAGCCGTTCCAGCGGCGGGCCCGGCTGATCCTGATCGGCAACGTCGGCCGGATCCAGGGCGGCATTCCGATCCTGCCGGACGCTGAGCCCGACGACGGGTTGCTGGATCTGGTGATCCTCACCCCGCGCGGGCTGATCGGCTGGACGACCGTCGCGGCGAGCATCCTCACGAGGAGGCGCGGGCGGAACGTACGAATCGAGCGGTATCGCGCTAAAAGGGTGTCGATCCAGACCGAGCGGGCGCATCCGCGGGAGCTGGACGGCGAGACCATCAGCGATGGGCCGGCCTTCGACGCCGAGATCGAACCCGCCGCTCTCGTCATCCGGGTTCCCGCCCACTAGGCGCTCGGTGGACGAGCGACCACGACATTTGCCTTTACGCCACACTGAGCGGGTGGCCGACGCCGTCAACCTGCCCGCGCCCTGCCTGGTCATCCTGGTCGGAGCAGGTGGGTCCGGGAAGTCGACGTGGGCGGCGGCGCACTTCCGGCCCGAGGAGATCGTGTCCAGCGATCGGTTGCGGTACCTGGTCGGTGCGGGTGTGGATGACCAGACCGCAAGCACCGACGCCTTTCATCTGCTCGAGGAGATCGTACGGATGCGGGTGGGCCGGCGGCTCACGACAGTCGTCGACACGCTGGGATTCGACGCCGAGCGACGGCGGAGCTGGCTGGAGCAGGCCCGCGACCACGGCATGCCGACCTACGCCGTCGTCTTCGACCTATCGCCTGCCGAAAGCCGGGCGCGCAACGAGATGCGTGAGAGGCGGATCCCGGCGAGCGTCCTCACCTCGCAGCTGCGGACGTTCCGGCGGATGCGCAATGCGCTCGAAACCGAGGGATACGACGGAGTCCTGGAACCGGCGCCGGCCCGGCTGGTACCGCCTGCGTTTCTCGAGACCGCGCCCGCAGCCGGCCGGCAGCGCGAGGAACCCATCGGCCTCCGGTTCGGGCTGCACCTGGCGGCCTTCACCTTCCGGGGCGGCACCGGCGCGACCGCCGAGCGGGTGCGTGAGATCGCCACGGAAGCCGAGGCCGCAGGCTTCGACGCGATCTACGTGATGGATCACCTCCGGCAGATTCCGCAGATCGGTCGGGCCTGGGATGACTTGCTCGAGAGCTATACGACGCTCGGCTACCTCGCCGCGGCCACGGAACGAATGCGTATCGGTGCGCTCGTCACCGGTATCACCTACCGGAACGTTGCGCACCTTGGAAAGATCATCGCAACCCTCGACGTGCTAAGTGGCGGCCGGGCGGTATGCGGCGTCGGCCTTGCGTGGTTCAAGGAGGAGCATCGGGCCTACGGCTGGTATTTCCCGCCGGTCCGGGAGCGGTACGTCCTGCTCGAAGATGCGTTGCAGCTGCTGCCGAGGATGTGGGGTCCGGGCGGCAGGCCCTTCCGCGGCCGGGCGCTCGATGTGCCCGACACGTCCTGCTACCCCCGACCGTTGCAGGATCACGTCCGCGTCATCGTCGGCGGTGGCGGGGAACGGCGTACGTTGCGACTCGCGGCACAGTATGCCGACGCCGCGAACGTTTTCGGCGATGCCGCCACGGTACGGCGCAAGGTCGCGGTGCTGCGTGCGCATTGCGAGGGGGTGGGCCGCGACCCCGGCGAGGTGGAGATGACCCACCTCTCCACAGCGCTCGTGGGCAGCGACGACCGCGAGGTCCAGGCGCTGGTCGACCGGCTTCGGCCACGCAACATGGACGCTGCGCGCTACGCGGCTTCCGTACACGCGGGGACAGTCGGTGACCACATCGGCCGCTTTCGCCAACTGGCCGACGCGGGAGCGGCCGAGGTCATGATCCGCCTTGCCGACCTCACCGACCCGGAGCCGCTCCAGCGCATGGCCAAGGTCATCGCCGCCTTCCGCTAACCCAACCGCCGAAGCGAGGCCCGGCCGAGCCCCTGAGCCCCGCTTTACGCCCAGTACGGGCCCGGCCGACGCGCCTGAGCCCCGCTTTACGCCCAGTACGGGCCAGCTTCACTAGTGCGGCTCCTCGCCATGAAGCGGCTCTCAGGCGGTGCGGGTCTTGTGGGCCGCGCCGACCGCGGCCGCCAGGGCCTGCCGTTCTTCTGGCGAGAGCGGCAGCACGCTCGTGCCGTGCCGGACACCCTTCGCATAGGTCCGCGCCTCGGTCCGGCCCGCGATCGACGTCAGGACGATCCCGTCGCCCTCGTCGTCAAGCATCGCCGCCGACCAGGACATCCGCCCACCGACATCGTCGAAGGCGTCGTAACGCACGACCGCGACATGGCGGACCGCCGCCCGAAGATCACCGCGTACGCTCACCAACTCGGAACGTGCCGCTGCCACCTCGGCCCGCAACATCTCGACCTCGACGATGCTTCGGTCGACGATCTCGACGAAGGTCTCCTGGCCGTCACCGCCCTGCAACAAGGCGTTGGAGCGGCGCATCCGGTCTATCCGCCGGTTCGCACCGAGGGCGAGCAATAAGCCGAGCCCCGCCACCACGAGGCCGGCGATCACTAGCCAGCTCGTCAGGGCGGGCCCCAGGTCCACGTGGCGAGCGTAGAGGCCACCGTCGCCCATTACCAGGAAGCGCGGCCTGGCTGGAGCCCTGGAGCTCGCAGCAGCCGAAACCTCGGGTCAAGCATCCGCTGCTGGCCTGATCTGTCCCGAGAGCGCTGGGGCGGCGAGGAGTACTGGCAGAGTTGAGGCATGGACCGGGACGAGGTGCGCGACCTGCTGACCAGGGTCGCGGCCGGTACGGTCGGCGTCGAGGCGGCCGTCCATGCGCTTGCCACCGAGCCGTTTAACGACCTCGGCTTCGCCCGCCTTGATACCCACCGCGCGCTCCGGACCGGCGATCCGGAGGTCGTTTATGCGGCCGGGAAGACCCCGGATCAGACCGTTCGACTGCTTGGGGCGTTGCGCGAGGCGCATCCAAACCGGCCCGCGCTGGCGACTCGGCTGTCGGAGGCGGCCGCAGCAGCCGTACGGGAGGCGTTCCCGGATGCGGTCGTCGACGAGGTCGCCGCGGCCGCGGCGGTCGGCACGCCGCCAGAACCGGCCGGCCAGGTATGTGTGATCACGGCGGGCACGAGCGATGCCCCGATCGCGGCCGAGGCCGCCTTCGTGGCGTGGGCATTCGGGGCCGACGTGACTCGAGTAGACGACGTCGGGGTGGCCGGCATCCACCGACTGCTCGCGGCGAAGGAAACCATCGATACCGCGGACTGCATCGTGGTGGTCGCCGGCATGGAGGGCGCGTTGCCCAGTGTGGTCGGCGGTCTCACCGGAGTCCCATTGGTGGCGGTCCCGACGAGCGTGGGTTACGGCGCCTCCTTCGGCGGGCTGGCCGCGCTCCTAGCGATGCTGAACTCGTGCGCCCCCGGCGTCGTGGTGACGAACATCGACAACGGCTTCGGCGCGGGGGTCTTTGCGGCTCGGGTCGCCCGTCGTGCGGCCCGACCCCAGAGCCGGCGCCAGAGCCATTCTGCGACCATGAACGGGTGACGATCGCCTGGTTCCAGTGCTTCGCGGGCGCGAGCGGAGACATGATCCTCGGCGCGCTCCTCGACGCCGGCGCGTCACTTTCTGCGGTCCAGCGGGCGATCGACGCGGTCGGCGTCGAGCCGACCCTGGTGGCGGCGGAGCAGGTGGAGCGGCACGGCCTGGCGGCGACCAAGGTCGAGATCAAGGCACCGCGCACCACCGTCGTTCGCACCTGGGCGAATGTCCGGGGCCAGCTCGAGGGCGCACCGCTCGACGACGCGGTCAAGTCGCGGGCGCTCGACGTCTTCGCCAAGCTTGCCCGAGCTGAGGCGGACGCCCATCGGACCACGCCGGACCAGGTCCACTTCCACGAGATCGGTGCGCTGGACGCGATCGCCGACGTCGTCGGCTCCTGTGCGGCGCTTCATGAACTCGGCGTGACCGACGCCACCGGCTCGGCCGTCGCCGTGGGTCACGGCATGACCCGCGGCGAGCATGGCCTGATCCCGATCCCGGCCCCAGCCGTCGTGGCGATCCTGCGCGACGCGGGCGCGCCGACCTATTCCGGCGACCTCCCGTACGAGATGTGTACGCCGACCGGAGCCGCGCTGCTCGCTGCCACGGTGACGAGCTGGGACGGGCTGCCCCGGATGCGGATCGGGGCGACGGGCCACGGCGCCGGCAGCCGCGACCTGACCGAGATCCCGAATCTGCTCCGGGTCATCGTCGGCGAGTCGCTGGGCGAGAGTACGGCCGCGCCGACGCCGACCGGAACTGTTGTCCTGGAAGCGAACATCGACGACCTTGACCCACGCCTGTGGCCGCCCGTGCTCGCCCGCCTCCTAGACGCCGGCGCGTCGGATGCCTGGCTGATGCCGATCGTGATGAAGAAGGGACGCCTTGCATACACCCTGTCCGTGCTCGTCGAGCCGGCCGCCGCTGAGGCGGTCCGTGCCGCGATCTTCACCGAGACGTCAACGATCGGCCTGCGCGAGCACATCGTCGCGAAGCGGGCGCTGGTCCGGGAGACCCGCACGGTCGA
>JBKOZJ010000068.1:0-6452 GCA_046725875.1 Actinomycetota bacterium | reverse complement strand
CAACCGCGACGTGGTGGCCGGCGCCGACCCCCGCGAGAGCTTCAACGACGGGTTCGACGTCCGCCAATGCCGCGCCGCCCTGCCGGATGCCACCTTCGGCCCCGACACCTGCGCAAATGCCGGCGGCCTGGACCAGAACATCTACGGCACCTCGGTCACCTTCCCGTAGCCGGGAACGCATCCACGGCGGACACAGCCGCCGTGACGCAACCCAGGCGAAACGCGAACGGCCGGTCCACCCAGACCGGCCGTCCGCCCCGCGGGCGCACCAAACCACGCGGTCCACACCACCCTTGGACCCCGCGCTTGGTAAGAAGCCCTATTGCACCGGATTGACACGTCTACGGTCACATGAGGGCGAACAGCCGCCACTGGTCACGCACACCTTCGAGGGCATGACTGCCGCGGTCCTCGAAGGTGATCCCGGACCCGATGATCAAGTCTTTGACCGTGGACGATACCAGCACCTCGTCGGGGCCGGCGAGCCCGAGGAGCCTGGCCGCAATGTGCACGGCGATCCCCCCGATGTCGTCACCCAGAAGCTCGATTTCGCCGGTGTGGAGCCCGGCCCGGATCCGCAGTCCGATCGGGATAAGCAGCCGCCTTATCGCCGCCACACAGCGGATGGCGCGGGCCGGACCGTCGAAGGTCGCGACCAGCCCGTCGCCGGTCAGCTTGACGAGGCGCCCGCGGGCCGAGTCGATCTCTCGGCGGGCGACCGACCCATGCACTTCGAGCAGATTCCGCCACCGCCGGTCGCCAACCTCGGAGGCGATCGCCGTCGACCCGACGATGTCGGTGAACGCCACGGTGGCGAGGACCCGGTCGAACTCGGTGGATCGGCGGGCTCCGGTTAGGAATTCCTCCACCTCGTCCATGAACGCCTCTGCGTCCTCGGTCACCCATGGCCAGTGCCCCTCGCCGGGAGACTCCAGGTACCGGGCTCCGGGGATGTGCTCGGCGAGGTACCGTCCGTGCCCAGGGCGTATCCATCGGTTGCCGCGCGACTGCACGACCAGCGTCGGCACGCTGACCGCCGGGAGCACTTCCCTGATATCGATGTCGAAGATCAGCCGCTGCTTCTGCGCGGCCCGCCGCGGGCTCCCCGAGGCTCGCTCGAACCGGGCCAGCCATTCCTTCGCCCACGCCAGGTCCGGGACCTGGGGTGTCAGGGCGGAGTACATGACCGAGCCCGTCCCCCAGGCCGCCTCGATCGCCTTGAGGGCGGCCTGCTGAGTCGCTGGCGGCAGCCCCCACGGGTAGTCCGGGGCGCGGGACAGCCGGGCAAATGAGTTGACCGTGACCAGCGCCTCCGTCAGCTCGGGGCGGGCCGCGGCGACGAGGATGCAGAGCTGGCCGGCGTGGCCATGACCGACGAGCGCGGCGCGCCGCGATCCCACCGCGCTCATGACGGCCCGAACGTCCTCCATCCAAGCCTCGATCGGCGGCGGCTCCTCGACTGGATCGGAAAGGCCCATCCCTCGCATGTCGAACAGGATGAGGCGAGCGTAGTTCGTGAACCGCCGGAGGAAGCGCTCCGTCTGCGGGTTCTCCCACATCAGCTCGAGGTTGTTGGCCCAGTCGGCCGCGAAGACGACGTCCAGCGGGCCGTGCCCGATCACCTGGTAGGCGATCTGAAGGTCGCCGCTATCCGCGTATCGGATTGGGCTTGACACGCCCGGAGTCTAGGACTGGCTCACAGGCCCTGGAAGGCCCGTCGAACGGCCCGATGCCCGGTAGCCGTTCATACGGAGCCGGAGCCGACATACAACTGACATCAACACTGACGAACAGCGGGTCTCCAAGCAAAGGCGACAACCGCAGTGCGGGCCGCCTGCTGCCCTGGTAAAGATCACGACGAATCGAGGCCTAAGCAACGACCTGGCCGGCCCGTTAGGTTCGCGTTGTGGACGAGTTCGAATCGGTGATCGTCGAGACTGACGAGGCAATGATCAACGTGCGGTGCGGCGGGGTTGGCGCGCCGGTGTTACTCCTCCACGGTTTCCCGCAAACGCTGCTGATGTGGCGAGACATCGCGCCATTGCTCGCCACCCAGTTCACCGTGGTATGCGCCGATCTTCGCGGCTACGGCGGCAGCAGCTGCCCTCGATCGAGCACCGACCACGCGCCCTACGCCAAGCGGGCGATGGCCCGCGACATGGTCGCCGTCATGGCGCACCTCGGCCATGACCGTTTCGCGGTGGCCGGACACGATCGCGGCGGGCGGGTCGCCTATCGCGCGGCGCTAGATCACCCAGGAACCATTTCCAAGCTGGCCGCGCTCGACGTGTTGCCAGTCGACGCGGTCTGGGACCGGGCAGACGCGCGGTTTGCGCTCGCATTCTGGCCGTGGTCGCTGCTGGCCCAACCCGAACCGTTCCCCGAGCGCCTGATCGGTTCGGCCCCGCAGGCTGTGATCGCAAATGCGCTGAGTCACGAATGGGGCACGCCCGCCGACTCCTTCCCCGACCCGGTACGGTCGGCCTACCTCGCCGCGCTCAGCGACCCCAGCCACGTGCACGCCATCTGCGAGGAATACCGCGCCGCCGCGACAATCGATCGCGACCACGACGCTGCCGATCGTGCAGCTGGCCACCGGATTGGGTGTCCCGTCCTCGCGCTGTGGAGCCGCGCCGGACCCCTATCGACGTGGTACAGCGATGACGGCGGCCCACTGTCGCTGTGGCGAGAGCTTGCAGACAACGTGACCGGCTGGCCGGTCGACGGCGGTCACTTCTTTCCTGAGGAGCACCCCGAGCACACGGCTGCCGCGCTGACTGACTTCCTCGGTCACTGAGATGGCCTGACCTGGATCCAGGCCACACCCGTCCCGCGCAGGCATCTGGTCTGGCGAGGCGCGCCTCTCTGATCTTCACCCCAACCGTCGGCGGGCTCGGGCTGCTGCCCGCTCTAACGCGTCGAAGGACGTCGAGCTGCTCGGGTTGCGTCACCAGGTGGCGGTGCTTCGGCGCGGGACCCAAGGCCGCGCCTGGACTGGGCGGACCGGGCGGTCCTGGCCGCGCCGACGCGGCTGCTGCCGAGACTCCTTCGCCCTTCACCCGAGTATCTGCCTCGTGCAGACTCAAGGTGTCTGCCTTCAGGAACGGAAGGAAGGTGAGTACGTTGAGTATCGACGACCTTTTTGCGGAGCCGCCTGGTCCGGACCTGCTCACCGAGCCACGGCATAGACTCGTCGCTTGGTTGCCGGATCCGGATAATGCGGCGTCCGCGTTTGCCGATTTGACCAGTGCCGGATTCCAAACGGATGAGGTCTTCGCCATCTGTGGAGACGAAGGTATTCGTCGCATCGATCCTGCGGGCGTGCACCACGGGCTGAGGGGGCGGGTGATTCGGGCCGTCGAGAATATGACGCTAGGGCCAGACTTCGAGGAAGCCGCAGCACACCTCCAAGTCGGCGGCGTCATTATGAGTGTGCCCGCTCGCGATCCGGATGAGCGGGCACGCGGGGAGAACGTCCTTCGGGTACACCGCCCCTCGCGGATGCGTTATTGGGGCTACTGGGAGCACGAGGACGTCATCTGACTCGGGTGGAGGAGTCCTGCCATGAAGTACCGCGCGTCTTGGGTTGACTTGACCCTTGGCCGAACTCCGCCCTTATCCGAACAACCGCTCGGCCAGGTCAGGCTCGAGGTTGGCGCCACCCGCGGTCGGCGTGCCGTCACCAACGCTGGTACTGCCGGGGCCGCCTCGTCACCTTGTCGCCGCCGTCCATTTCCCAACTGGCCCTCAGACCGCGGTGCTATGAGCTGGTAGCTCCTCAGCCGCTTCGGTAGCCGCGGGATCAGCACTGCCAGGATCGCACGGTCGGCCCGAAGTCGGCCGCCTCGATTCGCGGTAGGTCCGCCTCGATCCCGATGGGGCTGTATGCCCGCCGTTGAACGTCGGACTGCAAGAACCGGCTCGAAATGACCGATCTCGTCGGAGAAGGCCACGTTGTACGAGTGGGCGGCCCCCGGCACCCGGGTGTGCTCGCTCGAGGTGGCGTACATCGGGTGGAACGCGTACGGCGTCTGGATGCACGTCGAGGCGACGTTGGTGTCGCTGTCCGGCGTGCACGGCGCATGTGACCGGGTTGTGGCACCCCACGGGCTCGCCGCGGACATTCACAGCTGGCACCAATCCCAATCTCAGGGAGATCCCAGCCTGGCGGGCCAGCCTGCAGGCGACAGCTAGTGGGTGCCACCCCGGCGCAGTCAATCCAGTCAAGGGGCAGACAAGTTATGAACTGGATCTACATGACATCCGAGATGGTGATCCTCCTTATGCTCTCTGCAGCGACGTGGCTCATCATCAAGCGGGCGGAGACCGAACCAGATGCTGATGGCGCGAACGAGCCGCCGGCGCGTGCCACTGCGGCTCGCGTTGATGCCGTCGAGGTTCGTGCGACCGGGCTTCAGGCTCGCGGGCACCAGGACCAGCTCGTTCCTCGATAGGCCGAGTTCGACTGGTCCGGCCGACGCGTGCGCTTATGTTCGAGCGTCAGTTTGGACGGAAGGTTGACGGGGGGCTCCCGAACTCACGCCGGAAGGCGCGGGCGAAATTGGCCGGCTCGGTATAGCCCAACCGGGCGCCGATCGCGGCTGCGGGTATCGCGCGGAGCCGTTCGTCGCGTAGATCGCGCAGGCATCGTTCGAGCCGGCGTCGCCGGATCCATGCGCTCACCGTCGTTCCCTCCGCCTGGAACAGTTTCTGGAGATACCGCACCGACATGTGGTGCGCCGCCGCCACGGTCGCGGGATCCAAGGATGGATCGCCGAGCCGCTCCTCGATGAATGTTTGTACGCGAAGAAGCAGCGCCTGCTGCGCCAAGGGCGGAACGGTGTCCGCCGAGTCTGCGGCGCTACGACAGGTCGCACTCACCAAATCAACAACGGCGTCGCACACCTCCATGCTTGGCTGGAGGTCACCGACGAGTGACTGCCGAGCCAGCAACGTGAGGAACGGCGAGAGCACGGTCCCCATGCCGGTGTGTCCAGAGATGCGCCGCGCGGTGACGTCTATCAGGGTGTGCGGACGGGTCGATAGCAGCTGCCGCGTCAGCATGAGCACCAGCATCTGGTAATCGTGCGCGAACAGCAGCTCGTAGGGCCGGGTGGTGTCGTAGACCGCGATGTCTCCGGGTGTCAGCGCCGCCTCACGTCCGTCCTGAGTGAGGATGCAGGCGCCGTGCGTCTGGACGCCAACTTTGAGATACCCGCTGTCTGCCGCCCGGATCATCCGCGGGGTGCGGGTGACGGTGATCGGCGAGCCGCTAACGCACGCCAGGAGCATGACACCCAGCGGCGCGGTCGCGAGCTCGCCCACGAACGGCGCGGCGGACGTCGTCGCCACTTGAAGCGGGACGAAGGCAGCGGACACCGCATCGTGAAATTGGTCGAAGCCAAGGACCGGAGCACCCTTAGGACGCACCGGTCCGACGACGGCACGGGCAGAGGACGGCAGGTCGGTGGCGACGTCCACAGCCACGACGGTAAGCCCGGCATCGAGCAGTTGTCACCACCCATGCGCGTTCGGACAACCACCAGTACGCACCGGGACAATGCGATCACGGCCGACGCGCACAAACTGGCCACCAACGCGCACAAACTGGCCACCATCGAAGCGGGTGACCATAAGTCGCGCCGCTCGGACATGAGGACGGACACGGGTGTGAAGATCAAGACTGCAGTGATTCCGGACCCGGGCGGGTCGTTCGCGATCGAGGAGCGCGAACGCGACCGGCCCGAAGGAGAACGAAGTGGCCCAACGGCGGGTCCCATGACGCCCACGGCGCCCCTACCGAGACCGATGGGACGACCGTCATGTCGGCCTGGGGAGGACGAGATAACGATCACCTCTGGCGGCCGGCACGGGCAGGGACTGGACATGGAGCAGCTGATGAGCCCCCCGCCGCCCCCTGGCTCATTCGCTGCACTCCTGCGGGGCCGCCGGCGCCGGGCCCTGCTGTCGCAGGAGTAGTTGGCCGCCCGCGCCGAAGTGAGCGAGCGCAAGTGCGCGAACTTGAGGCCGGCCGGGTGCGGTCGCCGCACATCGATACCGTGCGGTTGCTGGCTGATGCGCTGCAGCTGACCGGGCCGGAGCGAGGGAGCTGGTTTGCGGCCGCCCCGGGGGTGGATCACCAACGGGCAGGACCAATGCCACCGGGGGCGGGCGGTCCGGCGCATATGCCCGGCGATGCCCCTCGCCTGGAGCAGCCGAGTGCATGCCGCTCCGGGGTGGGCAACAATCCGGGGCGCCGCCGTTCGTTCGCCCGGGAGCTCTATGCCGGGATCGTTGCGCCAGGCCAGCGGGAAGACCGGCCCGCCCCTCGCGGGGCGCAGGATACTGACCTGACCAAGAACGCGTTGCCGACGCGGGTCGGCCAACCCCGGCCGGATCCCAGGGGTGCCAATGACGGTCGGCTGAGCATCGCGGACCGGCGGGAGCTGGCG
>JBKOZJ010000067.1:0-20574 GCA_046725875.1 Actinomycetota bacterium | reverse complement strand
CACCTGAGCTGCGGACGGCGCCGGCCGGGACCGGCGACGGAACCACTCGGACTGGATCTCCGCGAAGATCGGCTCCGCGTCACGATCTGCATGGGAGGCTGCCGCCGCAGGATCGAGGACGTCACCGCCCAGCACCGTGCTGCCGGTGACCCGGGCGCGATCGGCCGCGGTGAGCGGTGGGAGCTGCCGGAGCGGATGCCCCGGAGCCGGTCCGGGCTGGTCGGAGGTCGGTTCCAGGTCGGTTGTGCCACCTGCCGGAGTCGTACCTTCCGGGGGCTGCGGGACTCCCCCGGTCGCCGGGGGCCGCGGCGGTGCTGGCGGCTCGGCCCGGATCTGTTCGCGAGCGGCAGGCCCAGAAGCCGGCGCTGAGCCAGGGGCATACGGAAGCGGACCGGTGCTCGGAGGTCGTGGGATGCCGGTCCCCGGAGTCTGCGGGCTTCCACCCGTGGCCGGCGGCGGTGGGACGGCGCCCGTCCCCGGGGCCGGCGAAAAGCCACCGGTTGGCGGCGGCAGCGGGATCCCACCGGTCGCCGATCGTGATGACGGTCCGGCGCCCACGCCGGGCGGCGCCGGCGGCTCTCCAGTTGCCCGGTCGAGCGGCGGCAGGACCGTCCCCGTCAGCGGGGTCTGCGGTGCTGCGAACGGTGGCGCCGGCGGCTCCTGGAAGGGCGCCCCCGGGCGCCCGTCGGGACCCACTTCAGCGATGCCGGCGCCGTTGCGGCCGGGCGCCGAGGTCGGAAGCTCCGGCCGTGGCCCAAGGGGTGGGCCGAACGGGTTCGCGGCGGAGCCGACCGCGCCCTGGAGCGGGCGGACGGCACCTGCATCAGCCTGCGGCGCTGGAATCAGCCCGGCTCCCGCGCCTACCGGGACGGCACCCGAGGTGAAGGCCACCAGGTCGGGCGGCAGCGCGACCAGTGCGGCGATTCCGCCGCCTGCCCCAGAGCGTAGGCGCACCCTGATGCCGTGACGGTGCGCCAGCCGGCCGACCACGAACAGGCCCATCCGGCGAGACACCGAGACGTCGATGACCGGAGGGTTGGTCAGCCGCTCGTTGATCGCTTCGAGCTCGGCGGGCTCGATCCCGATGCCGTGGTCCTCGACCTCGATCATCACGCCACCGCTGCCCAGCACATGGCCGGCAACGTTGACTCTTGTGTCGCCAGAGGAGAACACGGTGGCGTTCTCGAGAACTTCGGCGAGCAGGTGAACCACGTCGTTTACGGAGCGCCCGGCGACCTCCACGTTGGGCAGCGCCGCTAGCTCGATCCGCTCGTACTGCTCGACCTCCGAGATTGCGGCCCGGATGACGTCGACGAGCGCGACCGGCTGACTCCACCGGCGCTCGGGCTCCTCGCCAGCGAGAACGAGCAGGTTTTCCCCGTTTCGCCGCATACGGGTCGCAAGGTGGTCGAGCCGGAAGAGGTTGGCGAGCTGATCCGGGTCCTGTTCGGAGTTCTCCAGATCTTCGATGAGCCGCAGCTGGCGCTCGACCAGTCCCTGGCTGCGCCGAGAGAGGTTGACGAACATCGCGTTTACGTTGCTGCGCAGCTCCGCCTGCTCCACGGCGAGTCGCACCGCCTGCGCATGCACCGCGTCGAAGGCCCGGGCCACCTCACCGATCTCGTCCTTGGAGTTGACCGGGACCAGCTCGATCTTGATATCCCGGCCCTGGGTCTCGCCGTCCTCGAGCCGCCGGACGATATCGGGCAGCCGGCTCTCCGCGACTTCGAAGGCGCTGCCGCGCAGCCGACGCAGCGGCCGCGTCATCGACCGGCCCATGATCGAGATCCCGAGGAAGGCGAGGAACAAGACCAGCGCGACGACGAGGGTGTCGAGAAGCGCGCCGCGCTGTGCGTCATCCTGCAGCTGCTGGCTGCGCTCGTTGAGGTCCTGGATGACCCGCCGTTCGACCGCCCGGAGCAGGTCGAGCTCGCCCTTGGCGGTCTGGAACCAGACGTCCGCGTTGATCAGCTGGTTGTTCTGGTCCCGTACATCGCGAATGTCTTGACCTGCGGCGGCTGCGCTCGAGACCTGGGACAACAGGCGCGCGGTGTCCTGCGCCTCGCTGCCGGACAGCAGCGCGTCGTAGAGCGCGAGCTGGTCCGGCGATGCGCTCCGGTTGAAGTCGGCGAGCGAGCTGTCCCGCCGCGCCTGTTCGACAGCGAGCTCCTGGAGTTCATTGGGACCGAACGCGCCGTTGCTTATCGCGCGGAAGAGCAAGCCCCGTTGCCGAGCGGCGAACTCCTCAGTCCGGGCCAGCGCGTCCAGCGCGCGAACGCTCTGCGTGATCTCGTCGTCCTTGCTGCCTTGGCCAATCTCGCCGTTGAAGTCGAGCAGTTCGTCAATGATGGACGTGTACGTCCCGGTGGCGGTCGGGGCCTGGATCTGCGATTTGAGACCTGCTGCGCGGATCTCGTTCAACCGACTCAACCGCGCCTCGATCCGGTCGAGCTGCTGGTTGATTTCGTCGTTGTCGAACGTCTCGCGGAACGTGTCGACCTGCTCGCGGTATGCCTGCACCAGGCCGTCGGTGGTGGCCGCGCGTCCCTCGACGAGCGCGCGGTCGGCGGGAGCCCGGCCGTTGACCACGAACCGGCCCATCTCGTCCCGCTCGTCTTGCAGCCCGAGGATGAGGTCGACGACCCGTTCGTCGATCTGGGCGAGCTCGTACGTACGGGCGTATCCCTCGGAGGTGCTCAGCGAGGTGGCGACTCGTAAACCGGCGAGGACGACGGCCGCCAGGGTAGGCACCAAGATCAGGGCGACGAGCCGGGTGCGCACCCGCCAGTTGCGCAGTGCGTAGCGGTGACCCGACCGCGACTGCTGCCCGTTCAGGCTTGGCTGAGGTACCGGTCTGGCTGGGTCTGTACCCTGGGTGGTCGGCTCTTCACGGAATGTGGTGAACGACGGCGGAACCGGGTGAGAACCTCGGCGCGACGTCGTTGATCGTCTCTGCACTTGCCCTCGCAACCTTCGCCTCGACCCGGCACGCGCCGGCAGGCTGCATCGCCGCGCCCTCAGGTAGGCGCGGCAGCCCGAAGCCGACGCAGCCTGTCAGCGGGCCATTGCAGCACAGCTCGTCCTCTTTCTACAACATCGACAACATTTGCTGGCACATGCCGGTACTATGCGGCGACGTGCCCGCCGCGAGACCTCGCAACATGGACCCGCCTATAGCCTTGCAAGGAGTGCTCGTGTTCCGCGTCAAAATGCCAAATTTGACGCGTCGTGCGTCGATCGCGGTCGCCGCCGGCGCCGCGGTCGTGACGTTCGTCGCCGGCTGCTCATCTACAGAGGGAACGGATCGCGATCTCTCCAAGAGCTCCATCAAGGTCGGCGTACCGGCGTCGGTCGATGCCGCCCCCGTCTATGTCGGTATCGAGCACCACTTGTTCGCCAAGGAAGGCCTCCAGGTCCAGGCGGTACCGGTCAAGCCTGAGGAAAGCCTGAAGGCCCTCGAAGATGGCAAGGTGGACATGGTCCTCGCCGACTACGTGTCGCTATTCAAGGAGCAGGCCGAGGGAAAGGACCTGCGCATCCTCGCCGAGGGCTACCAGGCTGGACCAGGGACGCTCGAAATCGTCGTTGCAAAAGACAGTCGAATCTCCAAACCGGCCGACCTCGCCAACGCCACCATCGCCGTAGATCAGCGGGCTGGGTTCGGTGAGCTGTTGACCACCGCCAGTCTCGCCGCCAGCAACATCCGCATCGCAAACCCAAACAAGTCGTTCGTAACGATGCCGTTCAAGGAGATGGCGCAGGCGCTGCGGGACGGCACGGTCCAGGCAGCCTGGATGCCCGAGCCCTATGTCTCGGTAGCCGAGCAGGGCAGCAAGGAAGTGCCTGGTGTGCGCCGGCTCTTCGATACCGCCACCGGCCCCACCGAGGAGGTTCCGCTCAGCGGGTACGTGGCGAGCGCCTCGTGGACCAAGCGCCACAAGGACGTGACGGAAGCCTTCATTGCCGGTCTTACCGCTGCCAAGGCCCTGGCGGTCGACCGCACCGAAGTCGAGAAGGTGCTCGTCGACAATATGAAGGTCAGCGCCCAGACCGCCGCGCTTGCCCGGATCGGTCAGTTCCCGCAATCAGTAGTGCCTGATCGCCTGCAACGGGTCGCGAACGACATGACCGCACAGGGTGTGCTACCGGCCGACACCAGTCTCGTCGTCGAGAAGTACACCCAGCTCTAACGCCCAACAATCCCGCACCAAATAGCGTCTCGCGCGGATCAGCCCAGTGCTGTAAGAGCCCGGGAGGCCGAGGGCGCCGCAATGCCTAAGGGAGCCGGCAGATGCAGATCTGGCCCGTGCGGCGTTCATCGGCGAGTTATCAGACGCTTCCCACAAGATCGGCTAGTTCTCAGTCGTTGGGGTCGCTCTGGAGAGCGGCGCGTCTGCCAGATTGCTGCTTGATATGGCTATCAAAGCGGCACTTGTCAGGAACGGACAGCGCCGGAACGACCGGGCAATCTGACAAGTCGGTTTTGCACGCTTGTCGCGGCTTACTTGTCAGCCGGCAAGGTCGCCATAGCAACTTGGACAGCTGACAGGTTTCGCGATCTCGCATGGAGTGCTGACAGGTTGCCTGCCACCCGCCATCGGATTCTGGCTATCCGACCCTTTCGCCGGGCACATATTGAGACGTCAGGCGCGGCGTGGGCGGCGGAGGAACTGGCCGCCGAGGACCACGATCAGCGCGACCAGGAACATCGCCGTGCCGATCACATTCACCTGCGGCGGAATGCCGCGCTGTGAGGCTCCCCAGACGTACATCGGGAACGTCACAGTCGAGCCGGTGCCCGCGGCGAAGTTGGTGACGATGAAGTCATCAAACGACAGGGCGAATGCCAGCATCGCGGCGGCCACGATTCCCGGCATGATGAGCGGCAGGGTCACCCGGTAGAAGGTCTGCCACGGCGTCGCGTACAGGTCCATGGCGGCCTGCTCGACGGCCGGGTCGAGGGTAGCGATGCGCGCCTTCACCGTGACCACGACGAAGCTGATGCAGAACATGATGTGCGCGATGAGGATCGAGGTGAATCCCAGCGGCGTACCCAGGTTCACGAACAGCGCCAGCAGCGAGGAGCCCATTACCACTTCGGGCGTCGCCATGGGCAGGAAGATCAGTAGGTTCGTCGAGGCCCGACCTCGGAACCTGTAGCGGACCAGTGCGAGCGCGATCAGCGTGCCGAGGATGGTGGAAACAAGCGTCGCCAGCCCACCGATCTTGAGGCTGGTGACCACCGAGTCGCACACGCCAGGCGCGTTGCACGGATGCCGCCAGTTGTCCCAGGTGAACGCGTTCCAGGTCAGGTTGTGCCGGCTCGCCGGAGCGTTGAACGACATCGCGACGACCACCACGATCGGCAGGAACATGTAGGCGAGCACTGTCAACGCGGCGAACAGCACGAGGTGCTCGCGCACCCACCTGAGAGCCCGGCCCGCGACGGACATCTAGACCAGCTCCTCAGTGCCTGCGCGTTTGATGTACACCGTGACGAGCAGCACGATCGCGATCATCAGCATGAACGAGATCGCGGCGGCGGTCGGGTAGTCACCGACCTTGAGGAACTGGCTGTCCACGATGCTGCCGATAACGCTCTGTTGCGGCGAGCCGAGCAGTCGGGCGTTGATGTAGTCGCCGGCCGCTGGAATGAAGGTCAGCAACGTACCCGCCACGACGCCAGGCATCGACAGCGGGAAGGTGACCTTGCGGAATGCGGTGAACGGCGTCGCGTAGAGATCGTTTGCAGCCTGGATGAGTTGCGGGTCGAGCCGGTCGAGCGCCGCGAACAGCGGAAGCGTCATGAAGGGCAGGAAGTTGTACGTCAGACCCGCGACCACCGCGATATTGGTCGCGAGCAAGCGACCGTCTGTGAATGTGAGCAGGCCGAGGCCATCGAAGAAGCCGGCAACCGGCCCAGAATCGGAGAGGATCGTCTTCCACGCGATCGTTCGTACAAGAAAGCTTGTGAAGAAGGGCGCGATCACCAGGACCAGCATGATGTTGCGCCAGCGGCCGGACTTGAACGCGATCGCGTAGGCCAGCGGGTAGCTGATCACGAGGGCGAGCGCGGTGGCCACTGCCGCGTAGCCGAAGGCCCGCGCAAACTGTTCGAGGTACTGGTTCACCGCCTCGGTGTAGTTCGCCCACCGCCAGGTGACCCGGTACCCCTCGGACAGCGAGCCCTCCTGGAGCGAGGTCGACGCGAGGGCGATCATCGGCAGCACGAAGAAGATTACGAGCCAGGCGATGCCGGGCAGCAGAAGCAGGTACGGCGTGAACTTTCGTTGCCTGGCTGCCTTGGGCGGCTCGTGTGCTTGGGTCGTCGGCGGGACCTGCACGACCGCTGTCACGACGCCGCCCCTGCAGCTCCGGCCGGCGACTCGTCGAGCGCGCTCGCCGGAGCCGGCTCGGGAGCCTCCTCGTCGGCCTCCGCTCCCTCGTCGATCGAGCCGGTCGCCGCGAGCGCGAAGGTGTGCGCCGGATCCCAGTGCAGTACGACGGCTTCGCCGGCCCCCAGCCGCTCGTCCAGCCCGATGTTCTGGGCGAAGACCATGAGCTCCTGTCCCCAAGCCGTTCGAACGAGATACTGCGTGCTCACGCCGACGAAGCTGGAGTCAGTAACCACCCCGCTCAATGCGTTATGGCCGTCGATGGCCGCGGAGCTAGCCTGCTCGAGGCCGGCAGTCGCCGCCCGGGTGATGCGGATCTTCTCCGGCCGCACGCCCACATAAGCCGCGCCGCGCCGCACCCCGGAGCGGGCAGCGGGCATGGCGACCCGGTTGCCCTGCGCGTCGAGCAGGAGTACGTCCCCCTGCGCGCCGGTCACAGTTGCCGGGATCAGGTTTGACTGGCCGAGGAAGTTCGCGACGAACGTCGTGGTGGGGCTGTCGTAGAGCGCCCCAGGCGAGCCGATCTGCTCCACCCGGCCATCGTTCATCACGGCGATCGTGTCGGCCATCGTCATGGACTCCTCCTGGTCGTGCGTGACATGCACGAAGGTGAGGCCGACCTCGGTCTGGATGCGCTTGAGCTCGATCTGCATCTGTTTGCGCAGCTTCAGGTCGAGCGCCCCGAGCGGCTCGTCGAGCAGCAGAACCTGCGGCCGATTGATGATGGCTCGGGCGAGGGCCACGCGCTGTTGCTGTCCTCCAGAGAGCTGTCCTGGACGCCTTCTCCCGTACCCCTCGAGTTGGACGAGCGCGAGCATCTCCTCGACCTGCTCGCGCACCTTTCGGATGCCGCGGCGACGCAGCCCGAACGCCACGTTCTCGAAGGTGTCCAAGTGCGGGAAGAGGGCGTAGCTCTGGAAGACCGTGTTCACGGGACGGCGGTACGGCGGCCGGTCGGTGACGTCGCCGACTCCGATGAAGACCCGGCCCCCGGTCGGTCGCTCGAGTCCGGCGACCATCCGGAGGGTTGTGGTCTTGCCGCAGCCCGACGGACCTAGCAGAGCGAAGAAAGACCCCTGCGGGATGGTCAGCGACAGGTCGTCGACGGCGGTGAAGCCGCCGAACCGCTTGGTTAGGCCGGCGAGGCGGACATCCCCGCCGGCCTCAGTGCCTGTACGTTCGTTCGTTGCCATTAGCCCGCAGACTACGCGTTTGAAACGGCCGCGAACGCCTCGTCATAGTGCTTCTGGGTTGCCTCGTCCATTGGCTTGAAGGCGTAGCTCTTCGCGAGAGTGGCCGGGTCCGGGAAGATCAGCGGGTTGTCCATGAGGCTGTCGTCAATCCCGGCCATCGCTGCCTTCGCACCCTGAACCGGGCAGATGTAGTTGACCCAGGCCGCGACCTTGGCCGCTACGACCGGGTCGTAGTAGTAGTTCATCAAGATTTCGGCGTTCTTTTTGTGCGGCGCGAAGTTCGGGATCATCATGTTGTCCGACCAGAGCATTTGGCCGGCGTCCGGCGTGACGTACTGGATCGACTCATCCTCGAACTGCATCTGGATCACGTCGCCGGACCACGCCGTGCACGCCGCGACATCGCCGCTCTGCAGGTCCTGAATGTAGTCGTTCCCTGTGAACCGCCGGATCTGGCCGGCGTCGACGGCGTCCTGGATGCGCTTGATCCCGGCGTTGAACTGGTCCTCGGTGAAATCCGAGGCGTTGACTCCCGAGTCGAGCAACACCAGGCCGACGGTGTCAGGCATCTCAGTGAGCAGCGTCACCCTGCCCTTAAGCCGACTGTCGGTGAGCAGCTGGTCGATAGTAAGGGAGCTGGGATCGTTGATGCCCAACTTCGCGAGCGCCTTCCCGTTCGCACCGATTGCCGTGAAACCGGACTGCCAGGTGAGCGAGTGCTTGCGACCGGGGTCGAACGGGACCCTCTGCAAGGCGTCCAGGAGATTCTTGGCGTTCGGGATATTCGCCTGATTGAGCTCCTGCACCCATCCCAGGTTGATGAGCCGGCTGGCCATCCAGTCGGTCATGACGATGATGTCTCGGTTGATGCTCTGGTCGTTCGCGAGCTGGTTGCGGATACGGCCGAAGAACTCGTTGTTGTCGTTGATGCCCTCGTTGTAGGTGACCTTGATGCCGGTCTTGGCGGTGAACTGGTCGAGGGTTGGCCGCTTCTTGCCGCTGTCGTCGACGTCGATATATTCCGGCCAGTTCTCGAAGATCACCGACTTGTCGGTGTCGGACCGGTCGGGTGCGGCCTTATTCTCGGTCGCCTCCTTCTGCTCGCCTTCGCTGCCGCACGCGGCGAGCAGGGGCCCGGCGGCGGCCGCCGCGCCACCGATGCCGAGTGCACGCAGGACGTTACGACGGGACAAGCCGGTTGGCCGGGCGCCTGGGACTGCGGGCTGGTTGCTCTGTGTGTTCATCGTGCCGGGTCCTCTCGAGGGGCGGAGTGCCTGCAGATGCGTTGGAGGAATCATCGCACTCCTGGCGACTGCTGATCCTGGCATGAGATACGGGGTTAGACAAGGGATTCCGTAGCATTCCTCGGGCTGAAGCGACGAAATCGCTATCGAGCCGTGATGTAATCCACGGATAAACGATCCGCGCTTGGCAGTCACTATGGAAGCGGCCGCCGCAGTCACCTTGACATACTGCCTGCGGCGCGTGTTCCAGGGCCGACAAAGACTCCAGGCAGCGGGGGCGGAGGTACGGTCGATGTTGCCCACCGTGGCCGAGGTCCTGCGGCTCGAGGCGGTCCGCCAAGGTGCGCCGCGGGTAGTGGCCGGATCCGCGGGGTTGTCCAATCCGGTGCGCTGGGTA
Source organism: Actinomycetota bacterium (assembly GCA_046725875.1). Taxonomy (GTDB): domain Bacteria; phylum Actinomycetota; class Actinomycetes; order JAKEEW01; family JAKEEW01; genus JBKOZJ01. Next base: position 11,345 of record JBKOZJ010000067.1, on the reverse strand, counting down.
CACGTGAGCGAGGTCACCGATATCGCCCGCGAGCTGCGTGGGGGCGAGCTGGTCCTGACGACTGGGATCGCGTTGCCGGACGACGCCGCGGGCCTCACGCAGTATCTGGGTGAGCTCGCGGATGTCGGCGTGGTCGGCCTGGCCGTGGAGCTCGGTCGTCGCTACTCGCGCGCGCTCCCCGGCCCGCTGGTCAAGGCCGCTGGCCGGCGGAGTGTGGTGCTGATCGAACTGCACCGTGGGACTCCGTTCGTCAACATCACGGAATCCGTGCACGCGCTGATCGTCGACTCGCAGCTCGCCGAGCTTCGCGCGTCCGACGAAGTGCACCAGATCTTCACCGAGCTTTCCGTGGAGGGTGCGTCGGCGGCCGAGGTGCTGCGCCGGGTCACCGACATGACCGGTGCGCCGTCTGTCCTCGAGAATCTCGCCCACCAGGTCCTGGCGTACGAGACCGCAGGTGGCGGTCCTGAGAGCCTGCTGCAGAACTGGGAGACGCGGTCCCGCTCCGTGGTTCCGGAGCCGCGGACCGCATACGACGAGGCGAGCGGCTGGCTCGTCACCATGGTCGGCGCCCGCGGACACGACTGGGGGCGGCTGGTCCTCGTGCTCGGCGACGCCCCGCCGCCGCGGTTTACCGTCGTACTCGAACGAGCCGCCTCGACGATCGCGCTCAACGTCCTGGTCGAGCGGGACCGAGAGTCGCTTGAGCGGCAGACTCACCGAACGCTGCTCACCGGCATCCTGAGCCACGCGTACCCGGCGAGCGAGATCGCGGTGTGGGCCCGCGCCCTCGGCGTGCCGCTGGAGAACCGACGCCTCGTCGGAGTTGTCCTGCGCCTCCTTGCGCCGGCCGGGCGGTCGGCGCGACCGGTCGGCGCGCTCGAGACCCAAGCAGGCCTGCGCGACGCCACGGAGCGGGTCGCAGCCGCGGTCCGGGCGGCCCGGCTCACCGCGCTCGTCGGTGCCATAGACGACACCACGGTCGCGGCGCTGCTCTCGCTCGAGCCCAAGGACGCGGAGGAGCCAGCGCTCGACGCGCTCACCGGCGTCTTGGATCGCCGCGGCGGGCTCGAGGAAGTCGTCGTCGGCGCTGGTTCCGTCGTGACGGCTGTACGTGACGCAAGGCGCACATTGCTCGAGGCCGGTCAGGTGGCCGACGCTGCCCACCGCACTGGCGGTGAGCCACGGTCGTGGTACCGGCTGCCCGATGTGCGGCTGCGTGGACTGCTGCATCTGCTCAGGGACGACGCGCGCCTGCAGACCTATGCCGAGCGGGAGCTAGGGCCGTTGCTCGCCCACGACGCGAGGCACGGCAGTGATCTCGTCAAGGCACTGCAGGTATACCTGGCCAACGGGGGAAACAAGTCGGCCGCGGCGGGTGCCGCCCACTTGTCCCGCCCGGCGTTCTACGAGCGGCTGCGCCGGATCGAGCACGTACTCGGGGTGGACCTCGATTCGGTCGAGTCGTGCCTTTCGCTACATGTCGCTCTGCTTGCCCTCGACTCCGTACGAAGCACTTGACGGCTCCTCGGCGATGACTGGCTCGAGCGTAGGACGCTTCGGCTCGACCAGGTCGCCGGACGAGCGCCCGGTCAGGCGGCGGTGGATCCATGGTCCGGCGTGCTCCCAATACCACCGCATATCGGCGGTGCGGCTGGCCAGCCAGCGAGTCGGCGGAAGGGGGTCGAGCGGGGCGGTCCACGCCGTGTTCGCCTTCACGCCAACCACATCGAGAACCTTCGCGGCGACCAGCCGGTGCCCGGCCGAGCTCAAGTGGATGCGGTCCATGCTCCACATGCGCGGATCAGCGAACCTCCGCTCGCCTTCGTGCTCGACGACGAGGGCTCCATGCCGCTCGGCGGTGGCGCGGACGAGGTTGTTCAGAACCTCGAAGCGGCGTCGCAGCAGTCGGCCGGCCGGCAACCGTCCGGCGAGATCAGCGGCCGTCGTAAACATCAACAGGGTCGCCCCGGTCGCCCGGATCCGCCGCACCGCCTTGTCGAGCCCGGTCGCGGTCTGCTCCGGGTCGAAGCGGCGCCGCATCACGTCGTTTGCTCCGGCCGCGAAGCTCACGAGGTCGGCATCCATCTGGAGTGCCGGCGCGAGCTGCTCCGCGACTACGGCCCGCAGCAGCCGCCCGCGTACGGCCAAGTTGGCATAGCGGAAGCCGGGCGCTTCGGCGGCCAGCCGCGCCGCCACGAGGTCCGCCCAACCACGGACCGCCCCGTCGGGACCGACGTCGTCGAGACCCTCGGTGAAGCTGTCCCCTAATGCGACGAACCTCGTGTACGGATGCATGCGCAGCAGTCTCCCAGGCAGAAGGCCAGAAGCGCAGGAGCCGAAGGGAGCCGAAGATTTCGTGGGGTGCCGTAACGCTGGGGCGGTGCCGATGGCACCGCCCCAGCCCTCCCCCGTTGACCCGGCACGGTGGCGGGTCCTCGCGGTTGCTCTGGCGCCAATTCACAAGAGCAGGCGCTGCCTCCAAACGTCGATCAGACCCGGGGACGGTGTGTCCTCAGACCTCGAAGTTGTGCATTACGTGCTTGACCCTGGTGTAATCCTCCATCGCGTACATCGAGAGGTCTTTGCCGTAGCCCGAGTGCTTGAAGCCACCGTGGGGCATCTCGGCCACGATCGGGATGTGCGTGTTGATCCACACGCAGCCGAAGTCGAGCCGGCGGGCCATCCGCAGCGCCCGACCGTGGTCTCTGGTGAAGACCGAGGACGCGAGGCCGTACTGCACCCCGTTGGCCCAGGCGACCGCCTGATCCTCGTCGGTGAACCGCTGAACGGTGACGACCGGCCCGAAGACCTCGTTCTGGACGATCTCGTCGTTCTGCTTCAGCCCGGCGACGACGGTCGGCGCGTAGAAGTAGCCCTTGTCCCCGACCTGGGAGCCGCCGATGCTGACCATCGCGTGGTCCGGGAGCCGCTTGATGAATCCGCTCACTCGGTCGAGCTGGTTCGGATTGTTGAGCGGGCCGTACGCAACCTCGTCGTCGTCGGGCATGCCGGTCTTGGTGTTCTTTGCCTGCTCGGTGAGCGCCGCGATGAACTCGTCGTGGATACCGGGGCCGGCAAGCACTCGGGTCGCCGCGGTGCAGTCCTGGCCGGCGTTAAAGTAGCCGGCCCCGGCGATCGCCTCCGCAGCATTCTCCAGGTCGGCGTCATCGAAGACGATCACCGGAGCCTTGCCGCCGAGCTCGAGGTGGACCCGCTTGAGGTCGTGGGAAACCGCCTCAGCGACCTCCATGCCGGCGCGCACCGAGCCGGTCACCGAGACCAGCGCCGGGGCCTCGTGGCTGACCAGAGCGCGGCCGGTGTCCCGGTCCCCGCAGACGACGTTCATGACGCCGGGCGGCAGGAACTCCGCCATGACCTCGGCCATCAGCAGCGTGCTGACCGGAGTCGTATCCGACGGCTTGAGCACGACGGTGTTGCCCGCGGCAAGCGCAGGCGCCCACTTCCACACCGCCATCATCAGCGGATAGTTCCACGGCGTGACCTGGGCGCACACCCCGATGGGCTCCCGCCGCACATACGAAGTGTGGCCCGCCATGTACTCGCTCGCGGCCTTCCCCTCCAAGACGCGAGCCGCACCTGCGAAGAAGCGGATCTGGTCCACGCTCGGCGGCAACTCCTCCGACGTCGTGAGCCCGATCGGCTTGCCTGTGTTCTGGGACTCAGCGGCGACGAGCTCATCAGCCCGCGCCTCGATCGCGTCGGCGATGCGTAGCAATGCCCGCTGCCGCTCGCTCGGCGTGGTGTCCCGCCAGGTCTCGAACGCGGCGGCGGCGGCATTAGCCGCGCGGTCGATGTCCGCCGGGCCAGAGACCGGAGCGGTGGCGAACACCTCGCCGGTGGCCGGGTTGACAAGATCAGATGTCTCACCCGTCGCCGAATCGACCCACCCGTTGTTGACGAAGTTCTTGAGCGTTCTCAGCTCACCCACGAGATCTCCTACCTGACGCTCCGAGGACCAGGTTCATTCGCCGCCACCCAGACGCGACGTGCTCCGAGGAGGGACTCTAGTACGAAAAGCAGGCCGTGTGGAGGCCTATGGCGAAGGAATCGGTACAGAATTTCGCCGAAGTCCACGGATTCACTTGCGTCGACCCGCCGAAACAAGCCAAGATGCCAGTCATGGCACGCCGTGGACAAGCGAACCAGATCCCGCTCGACGACGTCTCAAAGTCGATCATCGAGCAGCTCCAGCAGGACGGTCGGCGGGCGTACGCGACCATCGGGCGCGCGGTGGGACTGTCCGAGGCAGCAGTGCGGCAGCGCGTACAAAAGCTGATCGACGCCGAAGTCATGCAGATCGTGGCCGTCACGGACCCGCTCCAGGTCGGGTTCAGCCGGGAGGCAATGATCGGCATCACGGTCCAGGGTGACATCGAGCCGGTTGCGGAGAAGCTGGTCGAGATGCCCGAGGTGACCTATTGCGTCATGACCGCGGGCTCGTTCGACTTGATCGCCGAGGTGGTCTGCGAGAACGACGAACACCTGCTGGAAATCATCAACAAGCGAATCCGGGCGATCCCGGGGGTTCGCGGCACCGAAAGCTTCGTCTACCTGCGACTGAAGAAGCAGACCTATGCATGGGGAACCCGATGAATGAGCACCTGTGGATGCACTTCACCCGGATGTCGGCCTACGAGAACGTCGACGTTCCGACCATCGTCCGCGGCGAGGGTCCGTACATCTGGGACGCCGACGGGCGGCGCTACCTCGATGGGCTGGCCGGACTCTTCGTCGTCCAGGTCGGCCACGGCCGGGTCGAGCTGGCGGAGGCGGCCTCCAAGCAGGCAGCGGAGCTCGCGTTCTTCCCCATTTGGTCCTACGCCCACCCCAAGGCGGTCGAGCTGGCGGACCGGCTGGCCGCGCTTGCGCCCGGCGATCTCAACAAGGTCTTTTTCACCACCGGTGGCGGTGAGGCGGTCGAAACCGCGTGGAAGCTCGCCAAGCAGTACTTCAAGCTCACCGGCAAACCCACTAAGCACAAGGTCATCAGCCGGGCGATCGCCTACCATGGCACGCCGCACGGGGCGTTGTCGCTGACCGGCCTGCCGGAGCTCAAGGCGCCGTTCGAGCCGCTGGTTCCGAGCGCGTTCCGAGTACCGAATACCAACTTCTACCGGGCTCCAGAGCACGGCGACGACCTGGAGGCGTTCGGCCGGTGGGCTGCCGACCGGATCGCCGAGGCGATCGAGTTCGAGGGGCCAGACACGGTCGCGGCGGTCTTCGTCGAGCCAGTACAGAACGCCGGGGGTTGCTTCCCGCCGCCGCCCGGCTACTTCCAGCGGGTGCGGGAGATCTGTGACGAATACGACGTCCTGCTCGTGTCCGACGAGGTGATCTGCGCCTTTGGCCGGCTCGGCGGCTACTTCGGCTCGGGGGTATACGGCTACCAGCCGGACATCATTACCTGCGCCAAAGGACTCACGTCGGGATACGCCCCGGCGGGGGCGATGATCGCCAGCGACCGCGTCTTCGAGCCATTCGCCCACGGGAAGGCGATGTTCGCGCACGGCTATACGTGGGGCGGTCACCCGGTCGCTGCCGCAGTCGCGCTAGGCAACCTCGAGATCTTCGAGCGGGAGCGACTCAACGAGCACGTCGCCCGGAACTCGCCGGCGTTTCGGGCGACCCTGGAAAAGCTGCTCGATCTGCCGATCGTCGGCGACATCCGCGGTGACGGCTACTTCTTCGGCATCGAGTTGGTGAAGGACAAGGCGACAAAGGCGACGTTCGACGACGAGGAGTCCGAGCGGCTACTGCGTGGCTTTCTGTCCAAGGCACTGTTCGAGGCTGGGCTCTACTGCCGCGCCGACGACCGCGGCGACCCCGTGATCCAGCTTTCCCCACCGTTGATTTGCGAGCAGTCCCACTTCGACGAGATCGAGCGGATCCTGCGTGATGTCCTCGCCGAAGCCTGGAGTCGGATCTGACAGCTCGACTGAACGTGCCGTTGTAGCGAACCGCTTTGAGATGAATGTGCCGTTGAGTCGAACCTATCGAGCCAACGGCACATTCATCTGGCGCGGGTTGGAAGCTAGGTGTCGTTGATCATGGACAGCGGGTATCGCAGCTTGTCGTTTTGGCATGACACCGAGCCCGGACCGCTCGATCCGCGGCCGGCGCTGCCCGGTGACCGGGACGTCGACGTCGCGATCGTCGGCGGTGGGTTCACCGGCCTGTGGACCGCGGCCTATCTCTCCGTGCTCGACCCAGCGCTGCGGATTGCCGTACTGGAGCGTGAGATCGCCGGGTTCGGTGCTTCCGGGCGCAACGGCGGGTGGTGTTCCGCGCTGTTCCCCGCGTCCATCGCCAAGGTTGCGAGGTTGTACGGGCGCGAAGCTGCGCGCGCACTCAACCGGGCGATGTACGACACAGTGGACGAGATTGGCAAGATCACCGGCGAGTGGGGCATCGACTGCCACTATGAGAAGGGCGGGACGGTAAACCTTGCCCGTACCCCCGTCCAGCTCGAGCGGGCCGATGCCGAGGTGCGAGAGGCACGCTCGTTCGGGATCGGCGCGGACGACCTCGTGCTGCTCACGGCGGACGAAGCGAGAGCACGGGTAGGGGCGACCGGCGTGCTCGGCGGTACTTACACCCCGCATTGCGCGGCTATCCACCCAGCCAGGCTGGTGCGTGGGCTGGCCCGGGCCGTCGAGTCCCGGGGCGTCACGATCTACGAGAAGACTCCGGTCATCGCGATCAAGCCGGCGACGGGTCCGACCACCGCCGCCGCGGCGGAGACGCCGCTCGGGAGAGTACGGGCCGAGATTGTCGTGCGCGCCATCGAGGGCTACACCGCGGGCCTCCCGGGTTTGCGCCGCGCGGTAGCGCCGATCTACTCGCTGATGTTGGCCACCACACCCCTGCCTGATTCGTTTTGGGCGTCCGCGGGGCTCATGAACCGGGAGACGTTCTCCGACTTCCGGCACCTGATCATCTACGGCCAACGGACGGCGGACGGGCGGCTGGCCTTTGGTGGCCGCGGCGCCCCCTACCACTTCCGGTCTCTGATCCGGCCCGAGTACGACCGCGAGCCGCGGGTCTTCGCGGAGCTTTGGCGAGTGGTGTGCGAGCTCTTCCCGGCCGCTGCATCCGCGAGCGTGACCCATACCTGGGGCGGGCCGCTGGGCGTCCCGCGGGACTGGTTCGCCTCAGTCGGACTCGACCGGCCGACCGGGCTTGCCTGGGCCGGCGGCTACGTGGGCGACGGCGTCGGCACGTCCAACCTGGCCGGGCGCACCCTCGCCGACCTCATCCTCGGGCGGGAGACGGATATCATCGTGCTCCCCTGGGTCGGCCACCGCTCGCCGAACTGGGAGCCGGAGCCATTGCGGTGGATCGGCACTAACCTCGGCCTGCGCACGATGTCCAGCGCCGACCGCGCCGAGGAGCGGACCGGCCGCCCCTCCCGCCGTGCTGCCCTCTTCGCGCGCTTCCTCGGCCACTGACAAACGCACCTGCCCACCGGCGATGCGACCGTCCCCCTGTGCTGCATCCTGACCGGCCTCCTCGGCCAACGACGAGCGCACCTGACCGCTTGCCCCCCGCAGCCCGGACCGGTCAGCCGGGCGGTTGCTACTGGCGGGCAACGAGCTCGACCTCGAAGCCGTCCTCGTTCTCGAGGTAGGCGGCGTAGTGACTCGGGCCACCGGCAAAGGGATGCCGGTCCCCGAAAAGCAGACGCCAGCCATAGCCGGGGGCATGAGCCACGATCGCGTCCACCTCGTGCCGTTCGCCCGCATGCAAGGCAACGTGATTCAGGCCGGGAAGCATCCGGTCGTGCGGCGCCGGGCGCATGTCGGGCGATTGTTCGATGACCAGGTAGGTGTCGCCGAATCGCCAGCTCCGCCCGTAGGCCCACTGCTGATGCGGCTGCCAGCGGAGGGCGGCAAGCAACCATCCCCATGATCTCGTCGCCCGCCCGAGATCGGGCACCCAAAGCTCGACGTGGTGGACGGCGACCGGGGTGCGGACCTGGGCCGGCAGGCGCGGCGGCGGCGGTGCCGCGGCCTGCCGAGTGGCGACGACGGCCTCCTCGCGCTCCTTCCGCCGCAGCATCGACTCGATCTCGTCGAGGTGGTCGTCGACCTCGTCCTCGTTGTACCCCGCCCGAACCCGGACCGTGGTGAACTGGACGGTCCTCACCTCGTCCGCGGTCACGAACCCGTGCTCGACCCGGTCGAGGAACTCGTCGACTTCCTCGATCGAGTAGCCCTCGCGTAAACGCACGTGCGAGAAGCTTGGGCGCATCAGCGTCCTCCGTCGTTGACGTGGACGAGACGACCGGCCAGCAACTCCCCGAGCAGGTCGGCCCGCCAGGCTTGATCGTTGATGTTCCTGATCAACGCATAACCGATCGATCCGGCGTTTCGTCCTCGCGGCATATTGCCACGCGGCGAACACGTCAGCCACCTTCCGGCGCGTGTTCACCCGGATTCTGTCAGGGACGTGGAACCAGGAGCGTGAGTACGGCCCAGGCGACCGGAGCCGTAACTAGCAGGGAATCCAGGCGGTCCATGATCCCGCCGTGGCCCGGCAGGAGGCGACCCATGTCCTTTATAGCGAGATCCCGCTTGATCATCGACTCGCTCAGATCGCCCACAGTGGCCGCTACGACCGCGGCAAATCCGAGAACGACTCCCTTCCAGTACGCGGCCTCGAGCAAGTAGTGGACGGCGGCGGCGCCGCCGACGACGCAGAAGAGCACCGAGCCCGCGAATCCTTCCCAAGACTTCTTGGGACTGATGGTCGGCGCCATCGGGTGCCGGCCGATCAGCACGCCCACGAGGTAGCCGCCAATATCGGAGCAGATGGTCACGATGATGAAGGCGGTAACCCGCCGCTGACCGTCGGCCGGCTCGAGCATCAGGATCGCGAAGCTTGCTAGAAAGGGCACATACACGGCAGTGAACACGCCGGCCGTCGTGTCCCGCAGATATGCCTCCGGCCCGTCCGGAAGCCGCCAGACCAGTGACGCAAGCACGGTCAGCGCAAGTGCCGCGATGAGCGTCTCTGCTCCACCGACGTACGCCGCCACGAGCATCGCCACGGCACCGATGGCGAGCGGGACGACCGGCGGCCGGATGTCCCGTACAGAGAACGCAGCAGCAAGCTCCCATACGGCGATGACGACGGCGACGGCCGCCAGGCCCACGAATACCGCTTTGACGATGAAGAGCGAGGCCAGCAGGACCGCGAGCAGCCCAATGCCCACGGCGAACGCGGTGGGGAGATTTCGTCCCGCGCGTCCGGGGGGTGGTGGCTTCGGTCCGGGCTCGGCTGGATGGCCGCCGACGGGCACGGATCCGGCAGGCGGTGCATCGGCGGCGGGTCGCATTCGGCCGCGCCGTCGCGTCGCCCGCGGCGAGCGGTTCCCCGACAACTCTTCAGACCTCGAGGAGTTCGGCTTCCTTGTGTTTGAGCAGCTCGTCGACCTGGGCGACGTACCTATGGGTCAGGTCGTCGAGCTGCTTCTCCGCCCGACGTACCTCGTCCTCGCCTGCCTCGCCGTCTTTGACGAGCCGATCGAGCGCGTCCTTGGCATGCCTGCGGATGTTGCGGATCGATATGCGAGCGTCCTCGGCCTTGTGGCGGGCAACTCGGATGTACTCCTTACGCCGCTCCTCGGTGAGCTGCGGGAAGACGACGCGCAGAACCGTGCCGTCGTTGGTGGGGTTGACGCCCAGATCAGAGTCCCGAATTGCCTTCTCGATCCCGCCCATCGAGCCCTTGTCATAGGGAGCGATGATGGCCATCCGCGGCTCCGGCACCTGGAACGAGGCGAGCTGGTTGACCGGAGTGGGCGCGCCGTAATAGTCGACCATGATCTTGGCGAACATAGCGGGGTGCGCCCGACCCGTCCGGATGGCGGCGAAGTCTTCCTTGGCAACCCCGACTGCCTTTTCCATCTTCTCCTCGGCCTCGAGGAGACTCTCGTCGATCACTGCGGCTCCTGTCAGGGTCAGGCCGTTCTGGCCGGTGTACTCGATGTCGATGGTCTCGCATAGATCATGCGGTGACCAGCGTGCCGATCTTCTCACCTCGGATGGCCCGGGCGATATTGCCCGCTTCGAGCAGGTTGAAGACGACGATGGGCAAATCGTTGTCGCGGCACAGGCTGACCGCCGTGGCATCGGCGACGCGCAGCCCACGCGCGAGAAACTCGTCGTACGACAACGTGTCATACCGCACCGCATCGACGTTCGTCGCCGGGTCGGAGTCGTACACGCCGTCCACACCTTTCTTGCCCATGAGCAAGACTTGAGCGCCTATTTCCAGCGCACGCTGGGCGGCCACCGTATCGGTCGAGAAGTATGGCATGCCGGCGCCTGCACCGAAGATCACGACCCGGCCCTTCTCCAAGTGTCGGATCGCCCGGCGTGGGATATAGGGCTCGGCGACCTGACCCATCGCAATCGCGGTCTGGACTCTGGTGTCGACCCCCTGCTTCTCGAGGAAGTCCTGCAGTGCCAGGCAATTCATGACGGTGCCCAACATGCCCATGTAGTCGGCCCTGGCCCGGTCCATCCCCCGCTCGGACAGCTCTGCGCCTCGGAAGAAGTTGCCCCCACCGACGACAACCGCGACCTGAGCGGCGGGCGCGGCCGCCGGCTCGGACCCCGGCCGGGTCACCTCGGCGATCTGCCGGGCGATGGTCTGCACGATGTCCGGGTCGACGCCGAGCCGCCCACCACCGAACGCTTCGCCGGACAGTTTGAGCACGACGCGCCGGTAACCATGCGGCTCATCGGAGGTCGCGCCGCCGGCCGACGCTGACCTCACCTGCTGCTGCTCGCTTCCGCCCACGAAGTCGGCCTCCTGACACCTACGCCCTCGTTATGCCTGGCCGACCTCGAACCGGGCGAACCGAGTGACCGCTACTCCGGCGGCATCGAGCAGCTCCTTCACCGTCTGCTTGCTGTCGTGTACCGAGGCCTGCTCCAGGAGCACGACGTCCTTGAAGAACCCGGTCAGGCGACCTTCGACGATTTTCGGCAAGGCGGCCGCCGGCTTGCCCTCCTCCCGCGCGATTGCGTCGGCAATCCGCCGCTCGTTCGCGACGGTCTCGTCGGGCACGTCCTCGCGCGACACATACTGTGGTCGCATCGCGGCAATCTGCATGGCGGCGCTGCGCGCGGTCTCCAGATCGGTTCCGGTGAACTCGACGAGGACACCTACTTGCGGAGGAAGGTCCGAGGAACGCCGGTGCATGTAGGACGCGACCTGGCCGTCGAAGACGACAAGGCGGCGCAGCTCCAGCTTTTCGCCGATCACCGCAGCGACGGCGGCAATGTTCTCCTCGACGGAGCGGCCATCGGCGA
>JBKOZJ010000066.1:0-7386 GCA_046725875.1 Actinomycetota bacterium | reverse complement strand
GCGATGACGGCGCGTTTGAGCGCTCGGGCGCCTCGAGAATGGTCCCGTGCAGTCACCACGCTCGAGCCCTTGCGCACCGTGGTGGCGAAGGCGCTCGCCAGCCGCACCGCCAGCTCCGGAGTGATCTCGACGTTCACGATGCCGGAGACGCCGCGCGGGCCGAACAAGGCCCGCTGCCCCCGCGCCTCCCAGATGACGCTCGAGGTGACGACCGCGCCTGCCTCGATCGTCTTGAAGGGGTAAATCTTGACCCCGGCGGCAACGATGGCCTCCTCCTCGATGAGGCACTCGTCTCCGACGATCGCTGCTTCCTCGATCCGGGCCGACCGCATGACGTCGGCATTCTTGCCGACCACGCAGCCGCGAAGGTTGGACTGCGGGCCGATGTACACGTTGTCGTGGATAACCGCACGGTGCAGGAACGCGCCGCTCTTGACCACCGCGTTGCTGCCAAGCACGGTGTATTCGCGCAGCTCGGCGCCGCTTTCGACCTTGGCGTAGTCACCGACGTAGAGCGGCCCTTTGAGCTCGGCGTTCGGGTCCACGTCGGCGCCCTCGGCCACCCAGATCCCCGGCGCGACCTCGAAGCCGTTGATCTCGACGTCGACCAGCCCGGACAGTACGTCCGCCTGAACCCGAATGTAGCTCTCGTGCGTCCCGACGTCCTCCCAGTAGCCGTCGGCAACGTAACCGTAGATCGGTGCACTCTCGTCGAGCAGCGCCGGAAACACGTCCCCCGACCAGTCGACCACCTCGCCGCGCGGCACCCGGTCGAAGATCTCCGGCTCCATCACGTAGATGCCGGTGTTGACCGTGTCCGAGAAGACCTGGCCCCAGGTGGGCTTCTCGAGGAACCGCTCGACCCGCCCGTCCTCACCAAGAATGGTGATGCCGAACTCGAGCGGGTTCGGGACCCGCTTGAGGCACACCGTGACGAGCGCTTTGTTGCTCTGGTGATAGTCCAGCAGCGCGGTGAGGTCGAAGTCGGTGAGAGCGTCACCGGAGATGACGAGGAACGTGCCATCCCGCAGCGCCTCCTCGGCGTTTTTTACGCTGCCGGCGGTGCCGAGCGGCGCCTCCTCGGTCGCGTACTGCAGCGTCATCCCGAAGTCCTCGCCGTCGCCAAAGTAATTGCGAATGAGCGAGGCAAGGAACTGGACGGTGACGACTGTCTCGTCGAACCCGTGCCGCTGCAGCAACCCCAGCACGTGTTCCATGATCGGCTTGTTGACCACGGGCAGCAGCGGCTTTGGCATGCTCGACGTCATCGGCCGCAGCCTGGTGCCTTCACCGCCGGCCATGACGACGGCCCTCATGCGGTCACCTCCCGGCGCTCGCGTGGACCATCATGAGTGACGAGCCGGCGCACCTGAACGAGGTAGAGGATGCCCGCCCACCAGTAGAGGCCGCTACCCCACACCGCGAAAGCCCAACCGAACACCCGGGCAACGGTTGGCCCCCAGCCACTGCCGTCACCGAGGAAAAGCAGCGGAAACGCATATAGCAGGCACAGCGTTGCCGCTTTCCCGATGAAATGCACGGCCGGCGGTCCGTATCCACTCCTTCTGAGTACGAGCAGCGCGATGCCGAGCACCACATCCCGCGCGAGCAGGGCGCCGACCAACCACCAGGGCAGGATCTCTCGCAACGCAAGCCCAACGATCACCACCAGGATGTAGAGACGGTCGACCGCGGGATCCAGCACTCGTCCGAGTGCGCTTTCCTGCCCGAAGCGCCGGGCGATGACACCGTCGAGATAGTCCGTCGCCCCACTTGTGGCAAGGACGACGACGGCCCAGCCGTCTGCCTCCGGGCCGAGCACGAGATACAGGAACAACGGCACGCCGAGCAGCCGCAGCAGGCTCAGCAGGTTGGGGACGGTCAAGATCTTGGTCGTCGCCACGCCGCCACCCTACCGACCGGAGGCGGCTAGAGACCGTGCCTCGCGTCCCCGCCCAGTCGCATGACGGGCACCCTCAGTCGATGGTCCGACTGAGGGTGCCTCCTGTTAAGTGAATGTGCGGTTACGCCGCGTTGAGGTCGGGCTCACTCGCGGCGAGTCGGCGCAGCCGGCGCAGCGCCTCTGCCTCGAGCTGCCGCACTCGCTCCCGAGACAGCCCGATCCGCTCGGCGATCTCGGCGAGGGAGTGCTCGCGGCCATCGGCCAGGCCATAGCGGTAGCGCACGATGTCGGCGGACCTTGGGTCAAGCCTGTCGAGCAGGGCCCGCACCCGCTCGTCGTGCAGGCCGGCCAGGACCACCGTCTCCGGGGTGGCCTGATCGACCTCATGCACGAGATCGCCGAGCCGCGTTTCGCCGTCATCGCCGACTGGCGTGTCCAGGCTCACCGGATCCCGGCCGAGGGCCAGCAGGTCCTCGACGGCATCCACGTCCATACCGAGTTCGGCCGCGACCTCACTGAGTTCGGCCTCGCGGCCGAGGTCGCGGGTGAGTTCCCGGCGCACCCGGGTGACCCGGTTGAGGTCCTCAACCACGTGAACCGGCAGCCGGACCGTCCGGCCCTGCTGCGCGATCGCGCGGCTGATCGCCTGGCGGATCCACCACGTCGCGTAGGTAGAGAACTTGAAGCCGCGCTGGTAGTCGAATTTCTCGACCGCGCGCACCAGCCCTGTGTTCCCCTCCTGGATGAGGTCGAGCAGCGGCATTTGGCTGCGCGTGTATTTGCGTGCTACTGATACGACCAGGCGGAGGTTCGCGGCGATGAACCGCATCTTGGCGGCCCGGCCGAGAGCGACGAGCTGCTCCAGCTCTTCGCGCTTCACACCGCTCGGGATCTTGCCCTCCTCGAGCAGCTGCTCGGCGAACAGACCAGCCTCGATCGCTTCCGCGAGATCGACCTCCTGCTCCGCGTTAAGCAGAGCGGTACGGGCGATCTCGTCGAGATACATGCCGACAAGATCACGCTCCTCGGCTGCCTCGTCTCGGTCGACCTGGTCGACGCGCTCGAAGCTGTCAAGGCGCTCCACAGCCTCCAGAGCCGCCGCCTCCGCGCTCGCGTCGAGGCGCTCCCTCTCGCGACCGTCGGGCTGGCTCACGATCAAAGTGGTTTCAGCGGTCATCGTGCGTCACCTCCCCTCCGTCTTGCCGTCTGCAAAGAAATCAACCGTCCGTGTTTGGTCAACACAATCAACCCAGATATTTAACCGGCGAGGGACCTCGAAGATTCCCGAACAGACCCTCGCCAACCGATTCGTATCCTGGCGCCCAACCTGCTCACAATCTTGAAGACGCGTCCGGCTATGCCCTGGTTCGACGTCGCGATCGGCACGAATTGGTCACGGTGCCGCTTGGCGACGCAGCCGGCCGACTGTGATGACATGTTTCCGCCAGAGTCTCGGCCGCAAATGCCCGGCCTTGGAGGCGAAAAGCTCGGCGTACATTCCGTCGAGCGCCATCAGTTCCTCGCAGTTGCCAGTTTCGGTGACCTCGGTGGGTTAACGAGACCTCCTGCCGTTTGCTGCGACCGCCGTGGCCACCCTGCCCGCGCCGGGACCACTCCCCTCCCAGTTGCCGGCGCTGGCGTGGCTCCTCCCTCCGTCAGTGGTCGTCGTCGCGGCGGCTGCATGTCTCGCCCGTCGGCGCCCGACCTATGCACTCCCGGCGCGCGCCCTCAGCAGTATGCGTGGCAACCTCCTCCGTTCCCAACCGAGTTTCTGGCGGACCTAGGTGGCTACTTCGCCAAACGGTTCACGGCAGCCGTGAAGACGCGAGGCAGCCTGGTCGCAACCGGCACGAGCCGTGATCTAAGGGCCGGATGCTCGGCGCACCACAGCAGTGCCGACGTCATCGCCCGATGCTCCCAGGTAATCCGTCGCCACGCCCGCTCGTAGGCGTCCGGACGGCCGCGTACCAGGCAGTCGACGGCAGCACGCGCGCAGGTGAGCGCCAGCCCGATCCCCTCACCCGTCAGCGGATCCACGTAGCCGGCGGCATCACCGACGAGGACGACCCGTCCGGCGGTGCGCCGGAGGACCCGCTGCCGCAGCGGCCCGGAGCCGCGAACGTCGGAGACGACCGGCACCCCGGCGAGCCGACCGGCGAGCTCTGGAAAGCTCGCCATCAGGGCGTGGTACGGGTGACTCAGATCGGCGCCGGTCGATCGATTAAGGAGAACGCGGGTAGTGGTGAGGAAGGCGACTCCGACGCACGCGTGGCCAACCGGCGTGACGTACGCCTCACAGTCGGGCGCCCAATAGACCTCAACTAGATCGGTCCACGGCCGCACCCCAAAGTGTTGCCTCAGGCCGTAGCGGGGCGAGCGGCGGGGAGCCCGTGAGCGGCCTCGCCGGTTCCCGAAAGCTCTGGCGGTTGGTAGGTCGAGCCCAGCGAGCCGGCGGATGCGCGAGTGCAGGCCGTCCGCTCCGATCAACCAGCGGCCCCGGACACCGTCTACGACTACACCGTCCTCGTCCTGTGTGAGTGACCGCACCTGAGCCCCGATCCGGGAAATATCGCTCGCCGCCGCGGCGAGCGAACTGTGCAGTGCAGTCCGCCGTACACCGAGGCCGTGGACGCCCGCGAACAGCCCGTCGACGGCGAGACCGCCGGCGCGATAGCGGATCCCCCGGAACGGCAAGCCCGGAGGCGTCACGCCGAGGTCGGCGAGCGCCGCCACGCCGGGCGGCATAACGCCCTCGCCGCACGCCTTGTCGATCGGCGCGGGGCGCGGCTCGAAGACAACTACGTTGAGACCGCGCCGCCTTGCGTACAGCGCGGTGGCCAAGCCCGCAGGTCCGCCGCCGACCACGATCAGATCATGCAGGGCGACTCCCCGTGACGTCGGTCTCCGCCCGGGGACGGCTCGCCAGTTCCGCGCCGTCGAGGTGCTGGAGGGCGGCGAGCGCCCGATCCTCGACGGTGATCCGCCACCACAGCAGCGGCAGGTTGAGCACGGTGAACGCGGCGGCTGTCACCCACCCGGTGTGGACCAGCGGCAGGGCCGCGCCCTCAACGACGACAGCGAGGTAGTTCGGGTGCGACAGCAAGCGGTACGGGCCGGCGGTCACCCGGCCTAGGCCCGCAACGACGATCACCCGCGTGTTCCATTGATGGCCCAGAGTCCTGATACACCACCAGCGCAGCACCTGCGCAGCGACGACGAGCGTGAGCATCGGGAATCCGAGGGCCGGATAGAACGGCCGGTCCAGCAGGTAGACCTCGGCCAGGGCACCCCCGAGCAGGCCGGTATGCAAGGCGACGATCAGTGGATAATGACCTCGACCGGTCTCCACCCCGCCTCTGGCAAGGGACCACCGGCGGTTGCGGTCGGCGACCACAAGCTCAGCAACGCGCTCCAGGCCGACCAGGCCGATCAGGAGGGCGTACCACATGCGGATCACCACCTAAGCAACACGAGCTGGCAGGTGAAGCCGGGCCCCATCGCAAAGAGCAGACCATACGCGCCCGGCCCCGGCGGGTCGGCCATATGTTCCTCTAGGAGATGCAGCACGGACACGCTCGAGAGATTTCCGACCTCCTTGAGCGATGTCCAGCTGCGCACCAGCGCGTCCGAGGACAGCCCGAGCGATTGCTCCACCGCCTCGAGGACCTTCGGGCCACCCGGGTGGCAGATCCACGCCGCGATGTCGGGCCTGGCGAGGCCGTGAGCGCCGAGAAACTCGTCCACATCTCCGGGCAGGCTCTCCGCGATCACCTCGGCGACGTTCGGCGCAAGCACTACTTGAAAGCCATGGGCGCCGATCCGCCAGCCGAGCACATCTTCGGTGTCCGGATAGATGCGGCTGCGGGTTGACACCACGATGGGGCGTCGGTCGGTCCGCTCGCGGCCGGTGGCAACGACCGCGGCGGCGCCATCACCGAAGAGGCCACTGGCCACGAGATTCGCCATCGAGGAGTCGCCGCGCTGCATGGTGAGCGAGCACAACTCCACGGCCATGAGAACTGCCACCCCGTCCGGTCGACCGGCGAGCAGCTCGTGGAGTAGAGCGAGACCGGATGCACCCGCGACGCAGCCGAGCCCGAACACCGGAACCCGCACCACGTCCGGGCGCAATCCGAGCCTGGGCACGAGACGTGCCTCGAGCGAGGGTGCCGCGATCCCGGTCACTGAGACGGCCAGGACGACGTCGACGTCACGGGGCTCGATACCGGCCCGGTCAAGGGCTCCGCGGACGGCCCGCTCGGCGAGGTCCATGCCGGCCTCGACGAAGACGTCGTTGGCCGCACTGAAGCCGTCGAGCTCGGCGTACCGATGTGCGGGCATTACCAGGTGTCGCGCCTTGACCTGCACATTCGCATGTACGCGATGGAGTAGCGCGCGGCGGTCGCCCTTCGAGTCCGGCAGGCACAGCTCGGCCACGAGCTCCGTGAGATCGGCCTGCGCGTAGCGGAACGGCGGCAATACACCACACACTGCCGCTATCCGCGTCATGGCTGAGTCGTACCCACGGCCGGACGGCCGATCGCTCCACGCCATACTCGAGGCACGGTCACGCGGGCGAGCCGGGTTCGTCGCGGTTCACCGCGATCAAGGCGAGCCTGCGCAGCGTCTCCCGGTTTCGGATGTTGAGCAGCGTGTCGGTCACCTTCGAATTGAGCCGGGCCGCGGGGCCGGCGACGATCTCTTCGTCCAGCGTGATCAGCGATCCCGGGCCTTCTGGGCGGACGGTGAACTCGATCCGAGCCTCACCGGCCGGCCGGCCTCGTGCCTCGAGCACTAGCCGCTCGCCCGGCTGGTAGGCAACCGACTCGGTCTCATCCTTGATCAGAAATGGCCAGACGCCGGATGCGTGGTGGATCCGGCTCCCGGCGCGGGGCCAGTCTCGATCGACCGACCGGATCGTGGCCGTACCGACCACCCAGGTCGCATAGGTCCACCCATCCTCGAGGACGTCGAAGACGAGCTTTGGAGGTGCGTCCACATAGCGGGAGATTCTTGCCACGTCTCCTCCTTGGTGCGCGGCGGCGCCGTCTTCAATACCCGACGCCGAGCGACCCTCACCAGGCGGGGCCGCAGCCTCGCGAACTCGGCCGGCTGGATGCCAAGCGATCTCAAACATGCGTGCCCGGATTGTCTTGCCGTCACCCTAGCGGGGTGACGCCGTTAGCGCCGCGGCGCGGTCAGGATGGTCGACGCGGAGTCCGGCCCTGGGGAGCCCTCTGAAACCCACCCTGCTCCGCGTCCCCCGGAGTGTCGCGGCGGGGACGATTAGGGGAGTGGTATGGCGAACGACGGGGCCGGTCAGGCGGTCCAGGAGCCGGAACCGCCGATCGGCCGGGTCCGCCGCCGGCTTGGGCGCCCCGTGGTCCTGGTCACGCTCGCAGTGCTGGCCGTTGCGGCGGTCGCCGCCGTCCTGCACGAGGTTGGCGGCGGGGACGGTTTCGGCTTGCTCGACGAGGCGTCCG
>JBKOZJ010000065.1:0-25299 GCA_046725875.1 Actinomycetota bacterium | reverse complement strand
GCGTCGCGCCATAGGGGAAGGAGTGGCTGGCGGAATGGGCGGCGGGCTGGTCAAGCCCGACGGTTGGATTCATCCGACCCTGGTCAACCTTGGTATCGAGCCGAAGGTCCGCGCCGTACTTGCTCGCCGCTCCGAACGACTTCCATCCGAGGCACGAACGCTTCGCCGGCCGTGATCGAACCGAGCGCAAATCTGGCTGTTCCGATCCGTCCACGCACAGCGACAGCGGCAGGGCGTCGACCCGGTCGAGAGTCACGAGCACGCAGCAGCGGCATGATCGCGCCTTTGCCAAGGACGGCAGGTTGAGGGTTTCGCCTGGCTCGGCGACGTCGACGTAGACGACGTAACGGCCGGTCGGCGCTCGGTAGTCATTGACCCGGAAGCCGGACTTCTCCGTAAGCCCAAGTGCAACCGAGACGTAGCCCTCGAAGTCGCCGTTGAGCACGTATGAGGTCAGCGCCGGGAGGTCGATCCGCACGGGCACCGTCGGTGGTTGGGCGAGGTCGAGTCCCCGGCGTCGTCGTGTGCCTGAGCCCGTTGTAGCCGTCCTCATCATCACGTGAAGCCACGACGAGAGCCGCCACCCACGCATCCACAGGGAGCGGCTGGACCGGTTGGCATCAGCTTTCCTACCTCCCGACAACTTCTTATGACGCGGCGAGGAAGCCCGGCACACCGTGGGCAGTCAGGCGCTGGAAGACCGAGTGGATTTCCTCGGCGGAGTAGGGGAGGTCATTGTCGAGCCACCAGATGCTTAGTCCGATGCATGAGCTGGCGACGAACTGTACGGCGGCCTCCAACTCCGGCTGATTCCTCCGCAGCTCAGGAAACCGGGACCGGAACTGCTCTCGGACGAGCTCGGTGACGTAGTCGCGAAGAATCCGGACCACCATCTCGGCGCCGCCCTTGCGCGTGAGGGGCTGCCAGAAGTGTCGGTGAGCCTCGACGTGTCGAAAGACGGTAAGGAGAGGCTGGAGGAATTCGCTTGTTCTGCCGGCCGCCTGCTGGGCTGCTTCGCGCTCTGCAGTCAAGGCCGAGCGGATGTCCTCGAACCCGCTCAGGAGCAGATCGTCCTTGTCGCGGTAGTGCGCGTAGAAGGTCGAGCGTCCCACGTCGGCGCGGTCGAGGATGTCCTGGACCGTGATGCGCTCGTAGCCGTGCTCCTGGACGAGGGAGAGCAGGGCGCGCCGCAGCAGCTCACGGGTTCGCCGCACCCGCCGATCCGTTTTGGCAGTGGTCACCGATGCCTCCTGTTCCTGGACAGTTGCGCCGGTCGTGTTCGTTTGTGGACGGATCGTGGTGATTGGTTGTTGACCGTCACCCGTGAGCCTACAACATTATTGAACAGTTAGTTCAATAACAGACTGTCGGGCCTTAAGGGACCAGAGGTCGGTAAGGCACATCAGTCCCGGAAAAGGCCCCAGGAGGGGACGACCATGACGCGAGGCGGTAAAGGACGTGGAGAGCGCTCCACCATAGGACTGGACGGGACCGAACCCGGCCTGGGCAACAGGGACCGGCTGCCGCGGGCGGACACCTACCGGCGCCGCTGGTGGACCCTGGTGGTCCTGTCAGTAAGCCTGCTGATCATCATCATTGACGACTCGATCATCAACGTGGCCGTGCCAACGCTGCAGCGGCAGCTGGGCGCTTCCGCGAGCGGACTGCAGTGGATCGTGGACGCCTACATCGTCGTCTTCGCTGGGCTGCTGCTCACCATGGGGGCACTCGGCGACCGGTTTGGTCGCAAACTCTTCCTACAGCTGGGGCTGCTGGTGTTCGCCGGTGCGAGCGTGCTGGGAGCGTACGCCGGGTCGGCGACGCAACTGATCCTCGCCCGTGGGCTGATGGGCATCGGGGGAGCAATGATCATGCCTTCTACGCTCTCGGTCATCACGGACGTCTTCCCCCGCACCGAGCGGGTCAAGGCCATCGGGATCTGGACCGGCGTCGCCAGCCTCGGCATCCCACTCGGCCCCATCGTCGGTGGATGGCTACTCGAGCAGTTTTGGTGGGGCTCGGTGTTCCTGCTGAACGTACCGATCGCGCTGGCCGCCCTGACCGCGGGATGGGTCCTGGTGCCAGAAAGCAGACATCCTGCACCACCACGTCCAGATCTCCCCGGACTGGCGCTCTCGGTGGTGGCCCTGGCATCCCTGGTCTACGGGATTATCGAGGCTCCCGTCAGTGGCTGGACCAGCGTAGAGGTCATCGGCTCGCTTGCTTTGGCCGTGCTGGCTGGCGCCGCCTTCGTCCTGCGCGAAGCAAGGGTCAGCGAGCCGATGCTGGATCTGCGACTGTTCCAGAACCCCCGCCTGGCATGGGGGACGGTCGCCATAACCCTGGCGGGCCTCGCCATCGGCGGGCTGGCGTTCCTGCTCACCCAATACCTCCAGTTTGTCCAGGGCTACACGCCGCTGCAGGCCGGCCTGCGGTTCCTGCCACTGGCCATCGGGTTTGGGGTCGCCAGCCCGGTCAGCCAATGGCTGGTCCCCCGGATCGGCACGACCCGCGTCGCCGCCGCCGCGCTAGCCGGCGTGGCCGCGCTCTTCGCCGCTCTCTCCTATGCCGAGCCAGGCACGTCGTACTGGCCGGTAGGGGCCGCCCTGCTGCTCATCGGCCTCGGCATCGGCGCTGTGTTCGTGCCGGCCACCGACGCGGTCATGGCCGCCGTCCCTGGTGAGAACGCCGGCCTCGGCTCGGCCATCAACGATTCCGGTCGCCAGGTGGGCGCGGCACTTGGCATCGGGATCCTGGGTGCTCTCGCCAACGCCGGCTATCGGTCCGGAATCGGTGGAGCCGTCACCTCCCTGAACCCGGACGTCGCCGACGCCGCTACGCGGTCGGTCGGTGCGGCCCTGGAGGCCGCGGCAGGACTAGGTGGATCCGCCGGCGCGTCGCTTCGGGCGGCGGCCGGGGCCGCATTCATGGACGGCTTCAGCCTGGCTATGCTCGCCGGGGCTGTCCTCCTGGCGGCGGGCGCGGCCGCCGTGCTGCGATGGCTCCCGTCCCGCGACGTCGCGACCCAACCCGCAGAGTCGCCGAGCCATCCCCAGCCAATCGGCGGGCGGTCCCCCGGTAGGGGCGAGCGGTGAACGGCGCCCTCTAGTTTGGGAGTCGAAAGGGACTTGAGTTGAATGACGCTACTCAACGTACGCGCTACGAACCGCCGGCGAAGTCGGTCTTCTTCCGTCCCCTCGGCGAATCGGAGCATGGCCGACCCCAAGGCCAGCGTGTCCGAGATGACGATCCGCCCAGACCTCCAGCTGCTCGAATCACGCACTGGTGATCGGCGCCGGCATCAGTAGCCGTTCGGCTCTTGGTAAGACGGAGAGCTTGTCTCGTCGCCGGCCTGCGACGCGGCCTCGCCGGCAGGCGTGATGGCGTGCCAGGTGAAGCTCTTGCCCTCGAAGTCGTCCATGAAGTCGTTGCCCATGACATCGTCAGCCGACTTGTCGAGCTTGAACGTGTAGAGCGGGTGGCCGTTGTAGGCGATCTGCACCTTGCCGTCTGGCCGCTGAATCGTTCTGAACTGCGCGGTCAAATCGTCCGACCCGGACGCGACAGCGTTGCCCGAGGCCGTGAGTGGCGTCCAGAACCCGATGCACTCGCCTGTGCACGCGATCGAGTCTGCGGACTCCTCGTCAGTGAAATAGAGCGTCTTCCCCTCCGAGTTGACCAGGACCGGGCCGAGCCCGGCGCTGGCCTTCGTCGTCACGGCAGTGGAGTTCGATCCTGAGCCGGCGCTACCTGATCCCGCGCTCCCTGAGTCATTGCCGCCGCAGGCCGCCATCAGCGCGGCGACGGCTGCGAGCGTGGCCATGCCACCCAGTAGGCGTACACGGCGGCGGGATCCGGTGTTGTGTCTTGTGGAGATCTGCTTCACGGCTTCCTCTTCGTCGTTGCTCGTAGCGGATGGTGGTCGCTTGGGACCGTCCCTTCCATCCGCTGGTACGCGGCGCGCTCTGCCCAGGTTCATGAGGTGTCGATGAACCGCCAACCACGACCGTGCGTACCAATGGATGTGTGGGTTACCGCCGCCACGGCGGAACCGCCCTGCATGGACGATGAGATGCGAGAAGGAAGAGCAGAATGTCCCAACCCCATTCGGTTGCCGAGGCGACCGACGCGACCACTCCGTTCACCCTGCGGCGGAGACGCCTCGGCTGGGTGATGCCGACGCTGTCGGTCCTCGTACGACTGGTCACGGCGACGGGGCTCGCCATCGACGCCTACGTACACCTAAAAGTGGCCTCGGACTACGACGTGATCCCTGGCACCATCTCGGGCGGTGACCTCTTCCGGATCGAGTCAGCGGTGGCGCTCGCGGTCGCGCTGCTCGTCCTGGTCCGGCCGAGTCGCCTCGCCTACGCGCTGGCGTTCCTTGTTGCAGCCAGCGCACTAGGCGCCGTGCTTCTCTACACTCACGTTGAGGTCGGCGAGCTCGGTCCCCTGCCGGACCTCTATGAACCCGTCTGGTTCGCCGAGAAGACAGCCAGCGCCATTGCCGAGGCAGTTGCGACGGTTTCCGCGGCCGCCGGCCTTCTCATCGAGGTGCTGCGACGCCGCGCGTGACCGCTCAAGCCGGGCCATTGCTCACTTCATTGCGCCACGTCTCATGGCGGCCACCAGCATGCTGTGGTCATGCTCAGTCTGGTCCGCATATCGGCCTGCGAACGTACAAAGCGCTTCGTCCGCCTTGTCGCTGCCGCCGAGGTAACCGGTGATCATAGAGGCGCCGCTCGTACGCGCATGACCCTTGGCGAGCAGCAGGCCGCAGACACCCGCGTAGTCGGAGAGCGCATCGGCGTCCAGACCGTCGACGGTGACCGCGCCCTTCATGTCGCGGAACTGGCGCACGTAGTACTGATGCTGCCCGATCGTCGTCCACCCGAGCAGCGGATCGCTGACAGTCTGCAGCGCCTGCTGGTAAATCACGACCCGCTCCCCCTGGTGCGCGTGCCATGCCGAGTTGCCATGTACGAACCGCGCAACCACGGACCGGCGCGCCTGCTTGAGCTGCAGGAACACCACATCGTCCGCGCTGCTGCCCTCGCACAAAGCGATGTAGGCACGAAGCCCGACGGAACCCACACCGACGACCTTGTGCGCCACGTCGACCAGCCAATACCCACCTAGGATTCGCGCCCAGTGGGGAGGCAGCGTGCCGAGGTAGGCGTCCAACGCGTGCGCGATTTCCTGGTATTCGGCTAGACCAGGCCGGGTGATCAGCGGCGGTTCTTCGACAAGACGCCGACGCCCGTCCGTCTCGTCGACGAACCGAGGAAGCGCCCGGTCGCTGGTGCGTTTGCGGGCGCGGGCGGCGGTGCGTTCGAGCGCACGCCGGCTGGCCGGGCTCGTCGCACTCGCCCGCATTCGCTGGAGGTCCAGGCGCTCGTAGGATCGGCCGAGCAGCGGTTGCTCGGCGAGGTGCGCAAGGTGGTCGCGGTAGGAGCGAACGCAGCGGCGTACGGAACTGGCACAGGCATCCTCGGACAGCCCGTTATGCCGGCCGGCGACCCACACGCTGGTCGCAAGCCTGCGGAGATCCCACTCCCAAGCGCCGGGATGCGCCTCGTCGAAGTCGTTGATGTCGAATACGAGGTCCCGCTCTGGAGAAGCGTAGAAGCCGAAGTTCGCCAGGTGCGCATCCCCACAGATCACTGGCGTGATTCCGGTCGCCGGGAGCCGGGAAAAATCCTCGGCCATGATCCCGGCCGAACCGCGCAGAAACCCGAACGGGTTGGCGGCCATCCGTTCGAGACGCACTGGGACGAGTGATGGGAGCCGCCCCTGGTTAGCGGCGGCGATCTGCGCCACGGGGTCAGCCCGCCGTTCTCCCGGCTCCCAACGCGCAAGCGCTGAGCGAGGTGCACGCGCTCGCAGTTCGCGCCCGAGCGCGTAGCGCTCGGCCCGCGGGGTGGCTCGGCGGCTGAGCGAGGCGAACGCCTCGCCGTCGGCCGAGGCGAGCACGACATACCGCGGCGTATCGATGCTCAAGGGTCCAGCATCTCAGAACCGGCCCTCGATGATTCGCGCCGTTTCCGGCTGGCCCGCAACCCCAGGCTGTCGTCGCGGAGGCGGGCGGCCCGGGCCTCGAGGTAGCTGCGTTCCGGGAGGCTGGTAGTCCGGCGGGAGGCAGCTTGATACCTGAGGCGTGCTCCGACGCGATCACCAGCCATCTCTAGGAGATGGGCACGTACGGCATCGAGGCGGTGGTGGCCAGCGATGCGATCATCGGCGTCCAGTGTTTCCAGCAGATCGAGTCCGGCATGCGGACCGCGAACCATCGCGACCGCGACGGCGTGGTTGAGCGTGACCATCGGGTTCGGCGAGATGCGCTCGAGGAGTTCGTATAGAGCCAGTATCTGGGGCCAGTCGGTGTCCTCTGCGCGGGCCGCCTCGGCGTGGACCGCCGCGATCGCGGCTTGCAGTTGATACGGGCCGAGCGGCCGGCGCGACAGGGCATCGGTGACCAGTGCGATGCCCTCTCGGATGAAGTCTTTGTTCCACAGCGCTCGATCCTGGTGTTCGAGGGGAACGAGGGACCCATCGGGCCTGGTGCGGGCTGGCCGCCGCGCGTCGGTGAGCAACATCAATGAAAGCAGCCCGGCTACCTCGCCGTCCTCTGGCAGCAGGCGGTGCACCCCCCGAGTGAGGCGGATCGCCTCCCGGGTCAGCTCGCTGCGCTGCAGGTCGGGACCGGAAGTTGCGGTGTATCCCTCGTTGAAGACCAAGTAAAGGACATGCAGGACCACCTGCAGCCGGTCGGCTCGCTCCGGCTCCGGGGGCAGGCGAAAGGGGATACCGCTGGCCTTGATCCGCTGTTTGGCCCGACTGATTCGTTGGGCGATTGTTGCCTCCGGTACCAGGAAGGCACGGGCGATCTCGGAGGTGGTGAGACCGCCGACCGCTCGCAGCGTTAGCGCCAATTGGGACGCCGGAGTGACCGCGGGATGGCAACAGAGGAAGAGCAGGATCAGCGTGTCGTCGGCCACCGGGCGCTCGCCCTCGGGCGGCGGGGCGACGAGCGCGTCGCGCGGCACTTGCGCCGCGGCGGTGTCTTCGCGACGCCGGCGGGCCTGGTCGCTGCGTAGTTCGTCGATCAAACGGCGTGACGCGACGGTCAGCAACCAGCCCCGCGGATTGGCCGGGACACCGTGTTCTCGCCATTGGAGGGCGGCCGCGAGGAGCGCTTCCTGTACGGCATCCTCGCATCGATCAAACCTGTCATAGCGCCGGACGAGCGTGCCGAGGACCTGCGGCGCGAGCTGGCGCAGCAGGTCCTCGACTCCGGAGTGCGTGCTCACATCTCCTCGCCGGCCGTGTCCATGATTGGCCGTACTTCAACAGCCCAGAACCGCGCAGCTGGGTCATGTGTGACGATCTCCGTGGCTCGCTCGAGGCTCTCGCAGTCGAGCACGTAGTAGCCGGCCAGCTGCTCCTTGGCTTCGGCGAACGGTCCGTCCGTGACGGCCGGGACGCCGTTTCGTATCCGTACAGTCTTGCCGGTGGACGGGTCGGCAAGGGCGACGCCGCCGCTCAGCAGCTCGCCGGATTCGGTGAACTCCTGCAGGTAGGCGTCGGCGTCGCGCATCAGCTCATCGCGTTCACGTTCCGACAATGCCTCGAAGGCACCGGGGTTGTTGTAGACAAGCGCGACGTACTTCACGGTCTTGCTCCCTTCCGCTGGATGACCTCTTCCATAGCTCGGTCGGAGCAGTCCATCGGTCTTCGACATCTCGGCTAGATCGTCACCCATTCGATCAGCGATGGGTTTCGGAGCGGGGTCCACTCGGTCTCGCCATCCTCGCAAGGCGTGCCGCCGCATGGAGCGACGCCCTGCTTTCCGCCGAGGAGGATCAGCTAGCCGCGCTCACGGGCGACTACCACGTCGCCGTCGTCGTGCGCGAGCTGTCGTGACACCGGGCTCCTCGGAGCGACGCAAAGCACGGCGAGGATGAGCACGCTGACGGCCGCGCATGCGACGGAGAGTGTCGGAAAACCACCGATTGCGATCATCACGCCGGCGATGGGTGCACCGGCGCCGGCGGCCAGGCCCATCGCGACCTCGCCGATCCCTTCGGCGTTCGGGGCGCCCTGGGGAACGGATGCGACGAGCATGGTGCTGCCGCCGACCACTCCGGCGTTCCAGCCGATCCCGAGCAGCACCAGGACGGCGGTGAACCCCAAGCCCTCATGCGCCCCCGCGATCGCTCCACCGAAGCCGGCTCCCACGAGGATGACGGCACCGACGGCGGCAACGGCACCTCCACCTGCCCGGTCGGCGAGCCACCCGGAGAGCGGCGAGGGCGCGAACATCCCCAGCACGTGCACGCTGACCACGACGCCGATGCTGCCCAGACTGTAGCCATGGGCGGCCAGATGCGCCGGCGCGACCGCCATCGTGGCGACCATCACGAGGTTCGTCGCGGCGAGTACGACCAGCGCCAGCCGGACGTGGCCATCTCGGATCGTGTCTCTGGTCTCGGTGCGCGTCCCTTCTCGTAGCACAGCGGCTCGGGCGGTGCGGGCGCGGACCGGCAGCGCAGAAAGGAGCGCACCAGCGACGAGGAAAGACGACACGGCGAGCAGGTGCAGCCCAGCCAGCCGAGGAAGGCCTAGCCAGCTCACAAGCTGACCGCTCGGTCCGAGGAGGTTCGGGCTCGCCACCGCTCCGACGGCGGCCGCGCCGAGTACAACGCCCAGCGCCCGCCCGCGTCCGCCGGCGCCACCCGCCTCGGCCGCGGCGTACCGGCTAAGGAAGACGGCCGCATTCGCCGCGCCTAGCCCGAGGCTCCCCACGAGAACAAGACCGAAGCTGTCGAGGGCGGTGCCAACGATAACGACGGCGGCCCCGACCGCCCCGAGCACATACCCCCGCATCAGCCCGGCAACTCGCCCGGCCCGCTGCGAGCGACGCGAGATCAGAACCGCGCCCGCGGCCGACCCGAGGACCAGGAGGCCGAGCGGGATGCCAGCGAGCGCGGTGCTGTCCGTCAGGTCTATCGCGATCAAAGCCCCCGCCGTGCCGCCCGCTGCCAGCCCAGTGCTGCCGACCGCAGTAGCCAGGGCGAGAAGTCCTAGGGTCGATGTGGCCGAACGGGCGCGCGCGACATCCATACCCAAACGGTCAACCAGCGGCCGCGTGATCGTCCAACACCTGCTCGCTGGCGATTCACGCGCCGGTGTTGTCAATATGGCTGGGTGGCCCGCAACGTCGACACGCGGCTTCTACGCCACTTCGTGGCCGTGGCCGATGAACTCCACTTCGGTCGCGCCGCCGCCCGGCTTTACATTGCACAGCAGGCGCTGAGTCGCGACATCGCCCGGCTGGAACGTGAGCTCGGCGTTCAGCTGTTCGTCCGCTCCACCCGCCGGGTCGCCCTCACACCTGATGGCGAGCGGCTCCTCCTTCGCGCCAGAGAGCTGATCGCCCTCCACGACCAGATCGTCAAGGACGTCTCCGGCTCCGGCCGCCCCCTGATCGTCGACGTGATGCGCGATCGATCAACCGCTGCCCGAGCGCTGTCGCTCGCCCGCAAGCAGGCACCGGAGTCCGGTCTGGAGGGCCGCTTTCACGGCGGGTTCGGTGCTGCAATGCGGGAACTACTCGCGGACCGGGTCGATGTCGCGTTCGGCCGAAGCACCGGCCGTGACCACCCGTTCCCAAGGCACCTGACCCGGCGGCTTGTCCGGCTCGAGCCGCTCGCCCTCCTGCTGCCCGACGATGATCCGCTCGCGTACCTACCGGCCATCCCGCTTGCCGTGATCGCCGGCCGCACCATCGATACGAGCGCGGGAAACCCGGAGGCACCAGAGTGGGTAGAGCTCGGCGCGGAACTCGTCGCGGACTACGGCGGCGCCGTCGCTCCCGACCACCATCCGGGGATGGCGGCGATCGCGGCCGCCGGACCGGACGAGACGGGACGCCATGTGCGGTCAACGGGGTGGCCGATTCTCACGCAGCTCGAGGGTCCCGAGATCCGGGGAATCGTCGTGCGGCCGCTCATCGACCCCGTCCCGCTCTATGTCTGGACCATGGTTTATCGCCGGGATCTCCGGCATCGCGGGCTTGATGCTCTCATCGGTGCCGTCGAGCAACTCGCCCGGACCGAGGGATGGCGCAAAGTCCCCCAGCACGCCTGGCTCGCCGGGACCGACCGCGAGTTCGTCCAGTCGTGGGTCGGTATGGCCACTCCGTCGAGTTCAGCGGCCCGGTTGGGGCGGTAAGGACCGCGCTACCGCGGCGTAATGCGGTAGACCCGGCAGGCGTTCTCCAGGCCGATCAGGCGAGCGATTCGCACAGCCTCGGCGTGGGTCCAGCTTTCCTCGTCGAGACCCTCGCGCAGGATCTGTGAGAGGCCGCGACGGAAGAGCAGGCTGCTCAGGTGGTAGAGCTCAGGCAAACCGAAAGCGTCGGAGGCGAACAGGAGCTTGCCGAACGGCGCCAGCTCCAACGTCTCGGCGATCAGCGTGGTGGCTCGGCGACCGACATTGTGGGTCGCCAACGAGACGTCGATGAACACATTGGGGAAGATCTGCGCTAGGTAGCCGGCCTCCCGATGGAACGGATAGTTGTGGAGCAGGAGCACCGGCACGCCGGTAGGCGCCAGGGCCCGCAGCAGATCGGTGAGCTGCAGCGGGCTGCACCGGTGTAGCTCGATGTCGGCATCGCCATACCCGACGTGGAACTGGACCGGCAGCCGAGCGTCGACGCCGCACCAGACCAGGAAACGGTGCAGCACCTCGTCGGCAAGCCGCGCCGGTGACCCGTTGGCGGCCGTCGCCAGCCAGCGCCCGGCCGCGGCCGCAACCTCGGCTTCGGTTGGCCGCGCGCCGCTTAGCCCGAGACCGACGCGGTAGGCCGCGATGCTCTTCACCGCGACCGCGGTTCGGGTCTCCTCGGCCAGCACGCTGCGTACGGCGTCGGCGAATCCGGAGGCGCTTGTAGCTGACCGCGCCACCTGCTCGGCGACCGCCTCCAACCGCACCACCTCGTACGCCGGCGCGCCGGCGGCTGCCCCCAGCTCGGCCGGGGACAGGAGCGGCTCGGGCAAATATCCGGTGTCAACGCATAGCGCGCTCAGCCCGGCCGTGCGCAGGAATCGAAGCGTTACCTCGTCCGGGCCGAGCTCGGCCCGGCGGGCGAGATAGGAATCGGGGTCGGCGCCGACCTTCAGGTCGAGCACCGGGGCGCACCAACGCCGGACGGCGAACCCGATCTCCGAGTCGAACATGCTGCCCCCAAGTGGACCGGTTGAGCGCGCCTCGGTCAGCATCTCCTCGAACCCGCGCCTGTCCACAGGGCGGTGCAGCACCCCGTGGCAGTGGTGGTCCACTAGCCGTAGCTTCTCCACGTAGGGCAGCGACCCGACCACGCTGGTCATACCCGAGATTCTCCGAGGGGGCGCAATGGAAGGGAAAGGGTTGGGAGCCCAGGACCGGGCGCGGCGGGCCGCTCAGGCTCGTCGAGCGGCCGCTGACCTGGCCGCCCGCGGTGTCGCCGGAGTTGCTCTGACCTGGGTCGACAACAGCGGTGTCACCAGGGTTAAGGCGGTCCCGCTGACGCATCTCGAACACGCAGCCGCCTGGGGAGTCGGCGCCTCTCCTGTTTTCGACACCTTCCTGGTCGACGACTCAGGCGTGACCGGTCGCTTCGCCGGCGGACCGGTGGGCGACCTGCGGTTGCACCCTGCGGTGGAGCGGCTGACCGCGTTGGCAGCGCAGCCACGTTGGGCCTGGGCTCCCGCCGACCGCTACGACCAGAACGGCATGCCCCACTCACAAGACGCACGCGCTGTCCTTCACCGCGAGGTCGCCCTGCTCGCCGCCGAGGGCTTCTCCTTGCGGGCCGCCTTTGAAGTGGAGTGGTGTGTCTCGGCCGGCACCGGGAACGAGTTCGTTCCGGCCAGCCATGGACCGGCCTATGGGATGACCAGGTTGAGTGAGCTGTCCAGCTATCTCGTACATGTGCTGGATGCGCTGGCCGCTCAAGCGCTGGCGGTTGAGCAGATCCACCCCGAATATGCGGCCGGCCAGTACGAGGTCTCGGTCGCCGCGGAGGGTCCAGTAGGGGCCGCCGACACGGCGGTCCTCGTACGCGAGACGATCCGCGCGATCAGCAGCGGCCAGGGACTGCGCGCATCGTTCGCCCCAAAGGTGCTCGCGGGCAAGGTCGGCAACGGCGGGCACGTCCACGTCAGCCTGTGGCGAGATGGCGTCAATGCGATGGCCGGCGGAGATCGTCGTTACGGCATGACCCCGGCCGCGGAATCCTTCACTGCGGGAATCCTGGCCCACCTGCCCGCGCTGCTCGCCATCGGCGCGCCATCCGTGGCCAGCTACCTGCGCCTCGTGCCATCTCATTGGGCAGGTGCATTCGTTTGCTGGGGATTGGAGAATCGCGAAGCAGCGCTGCGTTTCATCATGGGCGTGGCCGGAGATCGGCCGCAGGCGGCCAACCTCGAGGTCAAGTCGTTCGATGCAGCGGCCAATCCATACCTTGCCTTGGCCGCACTGATCGCCGCGGGCCGGGACGGGCTAGCGGTTGGCGCCACCCTGCCAGAGCCGGTCGATGTGGACCCGGCCTGCCTGGATCCGGCCGACCGGGCAGCGCGTGGCATCGCCCCGGTGCCGGCATCACTGGCCGAAGCGCTCGCCGCGTTTGAGTCGGACAAGGTGCTGAAGGACGCCCTCGGCAAGGAACTGGCCGATACTCTCACCGTCGTTCGGCGCGGAGAGATCGACCTGTTCGACAACGCAGACCCGGACGAGATCGCCGCCCGCACCCGGTGGGTCTACTGACCGCGTTCATTACCCTGCTGGTCAGCAGCAGGCACCGATCAACACACCCCCCGCAAAGATCAGAGTTGCCGCAAGCACCGTGCGTCGGCCGATTTGCTCGCTTCGTCCGATCACCAGCGCTGCCAGGAGAACGGCCCACAGGGACCCGGTCGCATTGAGCGGTGAGACGACGCTGACGGGTCCGTTGTCGAGCGCGGCCAGCAGTGCGCCGTAGCCAGCGGCTAGGGCGACGCCAGCCGGCGCGAACGCGGGCAGGGACCGTAGCAGCTGCGCGCGCAGGCGGTCGCGGCGGGCAACCACCAGATAGACGAGAGTGAACAAGGCGGCGCCGAGCAGGGACGCCGTCGCCGCCACGAGTGGCGGTGGATGCTCGTTGGAGGCTCCCCAGCGAAGGATGTTGTCGCGGGCGGCGAAGAGCGCGGCGCAAATGAGGGCCAGCATGAGGCCGCGAACGCGGAAGTGCGCCGGATGCGTCCGCTCGCGGGCTAGCACGAGGCCGCCGAAGACGATCAGCACGGTACCGAGGACGAGGAGGAGACGGAACGATTCGTCGAGTACCGTAAGCGCGATCATGATCGACATCAGCGGGGCCGTTCCCATGAGCATCGCGGCCCGCGTTGGCCCGGCGTGGCGGACAGAGAGCGTCAGCAGGATCTGCGAGGCGCCCGGAGCGATCAGCCCCGCCGCGAAAAATGGCCAGAGCTCAGCGCGGTCGACGCCTTCCCCCGCGAGCGAGGGCGCCGCGACCACGGCCGACATGGCGACCCCAAGGGTCGTCGCAACAAGCGCGGCAACCTCGGCGTCGGCGCCACCGCGGAGGCCCCAGCGCACGGCCACCGCAAGTGCGCCGAAGGATGCGCCGGCGAGCGCGGCAAAGAGGAGCGCAGCCACCTATTCTCGTACTCCAGATTTATCTTCTTAGAAAGCAATCTAGATAGATAGTACGTTTGCCTGATGCAGCAGAGAGATCACATCCACCACGTACTCGAGCAGTGGCAACGTGCAGCGCCTGAACTCGACCGGTCGGCATTTGCTGTCGTTGGCCGCATTTCTCGGCTGGCCCAGCTGCTGCAGGCTGAGCTGGAGCGCGTGTTCAACGCGCACGGGGTGACCGGAGGAGAGTTCGACGTCCTCGCCGCCCTCCGCCGACGCGGACGGCCCTACCGACTAACCCCTACGGAGCTAAGCAAAGCGCTCATCGTCTCGAGCGGCGGGATGACCAAGCGGCTCAGGGCGCTCGAGGCTCGTGGACTGATTCGCCGGCAGCCAGACCCAAACGACGGCCGGTCGACGACCGTGTCGCTAACGCGCAAGGGGAAGGGTCTGGTTGATGTGATCCTGCCCGAGCACGTTGCCAATGAACAGCGACTACTCAGCGAACTGACCGACCAGGAGCACGCGGAACTCGCGAACCTCCTCGAGACGTTGGCGACCTCACTCGGTGATGACGCGGACGAGCACGTCGACGGTGTGGCGCGAGCCCGCCGGCGCGGACGCGCAGCGGTGAAGACACGATCTCGGCTTCGGCCGTCCTCCTAACATGCGCTCACTTCGCCGAGATAGTTCCGGTCGGCCAGTGCGGCTGGCTTGATGTGGTGTCAGCACCACGGACCGACGAGGTTTGCTGCCGGCGAGAGCCTTGCGCCGACAACGGGGGCCAGCCGCCACAAGGCCGCGGCAGCCAGCACATGCCAAATCGCATGGCCGACAGCACCGCCGGTTTGCCATTGCGAGGCTCGGTCCATCAGCGCGCCTAGCGATGCGCCGGCGGCCAGGATCACCAGCGCCGCGCGTACCGTCCCACGTAGCTGGGGGCGGCGTCGAGCCCGTACCAAGCTCAGGCCGATGGCGCCGGTCGCCATCACGGTCTGGACGATCGTAGACAGCGTCGCGCCTGAAGCTACGACGGGAACCATCGCCCCCGTAGGGACAAGCCACCAGGCGGGTGACAGTTCGCGTGCCGTGAGGTCCGACACCGCGTCCGCAGCGACGAACGCCATCACGGCGGCAATGGGCAGATCATGGGCGTATGCCTGCCAGTCCGGGTGCGGCCCGTGCTGGACGAACGATCCCACGCCGATCCCGGACACAAGGATCCCATAGACAGCATTCTGCCGGTCGTGCACCGGCGCGTCGCGGCGGCGCCAGAGTGGACGGCGTCTAGCAAGGAGGGCGGCGCCCGCCACGACGAACGCAACGCTGGTGATCGCGCTGGCCGGCTGGGTGAGCAACTGGTCCCGACACCCCCCGCAGAGCGAGGCCAACTCCATTCGTTCGAGTATGAGCCATCGCATACGGCGACCTCGCCGACCCATGAGACGGTAAGACCACGATCAAGGGCAGGGGGTTTGTCGAGGTCGGTGGTCGCTGCTCACTTACGAGGAGCGTGTCGAGGGCCACCGCCGGGTCAGCGAGCTTGCCCTTGTCGACGGGTCGACCGGAGCGTACAAGGGGCTCGATGTGGCGGCTCGCTTGCCAAACATTCACGTGCATCGCGGCCAGCACACGATTGTCGGCGAGCCAGAAGGCGACGAATTCGCGGCTATCGACGTCGCCGCGGAAGACCACCTCGTCGTATCGGCCGGGTTCGACGTAGCCCCAATACTCCATCCCCAGGTCGTACTGATCTGTGTAGAAGTAGGGCACCCGGTCGTAGCTGACATCCTGCCCAAGCATCGCCTTGGCAGCAGTCACTGGTTGATACTGCGCGTTGGCCCAGTGCTCGACGCGGATGTGCTTGCCCAGAAGGGGGTGGAACGCATTCGCGACATCCCCGGCGGCATAGATCTCCGGGTTTGAGGATTGCAGCCGTGCGTCGACCCGGACGCCGTTGTCGACATCGAGGCCCGCATCGCTGGCGAGTTCAGTGTTGGGCGTGATGCCGACACCGACGATGATCGCGTCCGCCTCAATGTGGCTGCCATCGGCAAGCCGCACACCGCTCGCCTGGCCCCCGCGGCCGGTGATCTCGTCGACTTGGACGCCGGAACGCAGGTCAACCCCGTTCTGGCGATGCAAGTTGGCAAACACCTGGGCCGCCTCGCGGCCGAGCACCCGAAGCAAGGGGAGTTCCGCCGTTTCCAGCAACGTCACCTCGACGCCGGCGGCGCGGGCGGCCGCAGCGGTCTCCAAACCGATCCAGCCACCACCGATCACGGCGACCCGAGAGACGAACCCGAAGGTGTCCTTGATTCGGTCGCTGTCGGCTGCCCGGCGGAGGTAGAGGACTTGGTCGAGGTCGGCACCCGGGACGGACAGTCGCCGCGGGCTCGATCCGGTGGTTAGCAGCAGCTTGGCGTAGCCGATCCGGCCGCCATCGGCGAACGTCACCTCATGGGAGGCGGGATCGATGGCGGCGACCTCCGTTTCCAGCCGCAGGTCGACGTCGTGTTCGGCGTACCACGTCGGCGGATGAACGTAGATCGTTTCCCGCTCGGCCTTGCCCAGCAGGTACTCCTTGGACAGCGGCGGCCGCTTATAGGGTCGCTCTCGCTCGTCGCCGACCAGGAGCAGGGGACCGTCGAACCCCTCCTCCCGGAGGGTCTGCGCGGCCCTGGCCCCAGCCAAGCTCGCGCCGACGATTAGATAGGTCGAATCTGGCATCATCATCGCCTCCTCTGTGTCATCTGGTGTCACTGTGGTGGCCAACCGCGCTCCGATCGGCCTGGTGAATCCGGTAGCGAAGGAAGAGGTAAGAGGCCCGCCGTCGGGCGCTCAACAGGTCGGACCACTCCGGCGAGTCCGGCAACAGCTCGAGCCCGTCGATCAACCCGGGACGGGATGTCCTGCCGCGCCCGGCAAGCACCGGCGACGTAGTCAGGAACAGTTCATCAAGCAATCCCTCGGCGACGAGCTGGCCGAGAACGCGCGGCCCGCCCTCCGTCAGCACCGCGCGGTGCCCCCGAGCGGAAAGGGCGGCGCGTACATCGGCCATCCGCAAGGAGTTCCCCTCGCCAACAGGAACTACCGTGCAGGTAGAGGGCAGGCGCCCGTGGAGTCGCCGCGCTCCGGCCGCGGTAGTAGCGATGAATGCTCCCGCCACGAGGGCCGGGTGGTCCGCTGGTACATCGCCGCCAGCGGTGACGACGACCAGCTCCGGCCGAGCCGGCCGGCCCATCCGGCGTCGGAAGGCGGCGAAGTCGGCGGCGGCCGGAGGATAGACGTGCTCGGGTGTCCACTGGTGACGCGGTGTGGCTCGCAGTGTTCCGGCGCCGACTAGAGCGGCGTCCGCACAGGCTCGTAGCAGGCCCATGACGAACCGGTCGGCGGGCTCACGACCACTGATCGCCGAGCCAGACGATGGGTACTCCGGCCCGAGGGCGACAACCCCGTCGAGCGAAGCGACGAAATTCGCGTACACACTCGGCACGGCGAAGCCGAGGTCGCCACCGTAGGTCGCAGCCAAATCCGGCGGCAAGCCCCAGCGAGGGAGGCCCGCCTCCTCGTACAACACCTCGAGCGGCTCGGCCACCGTTCCGGCTGGGTGTATCGCGACTCTGCGCACGGCCATGCCGGTCACCCGCGCAGACCGCACAGCGCGAAGAACTCAGCCCGTAGCTGTGGATCACTGTCGTAGTTGCCGCGCCAGTACGTCGTGCGGGTGCTGGACTCGATCTCCCGGACGCCGCGCATCTGCGTGCAAAGGTGAACCGCTTCCAGGTGCACCGCCGCCCCATGCGGGGAGAGGATGTCCATCAACGCATCTGCGAGCTGTTGGCCGATCCGCTCCTGCATCGAGAATCGGCGCGCGAACAGCCGCACCAGCCGGGTCAGCTTGGACAGCCCGAGGATGTGCTCGTGCGCGATGTAGCCAACGTGCGCCGTGCCGAAAAACGGCAGGCTGTGGTGCTCGCACAGGCAGAAGAACGGGATTGGTCCCTCCACTACCTGACTGATGCGACAGTCCGAACCGCCGTTACATTCAGTAGGGAAGGCGGTGACCAATTTCTCGTCGCCCTCGTAGCCGCTGGTCGCATCGAAGAGTGCACGGAGAAACCGGTGTGGCGTGTCGGCAGTGGACGGTCCATCCGGCATGCCCAAGGCACTGAAGATCTCGGCCAGGTAACCCTCGAACCTGGCCCAGTGCTCCGGGCTGATCCTCCGCTCCGTTCTCGCGCCCCAATGCGGCAGGTCGAGGTCGAGGCTGTCACCACGCAACCCGTCGCTTTCGTGTCGGTGGCTCAGCTGCCGCAACTGATCGTTCACCGGTCCAACTCCCTCTAAAGGCAATCTTGCCTCACGTTAGAAGGCTCGAACTCTTTCGTCAAGACTGGTTAGCGTTAGAATGCCGGCATGGCTCAACTAAGTCCTGGACAGCGATTGACGGCGATCGCCGCCCTCGTCGATCCGGTGCGCCGGGCCCTTTACGACTACGTCGTGGGCAGCGAGAACCCCGTTGGACGCGACGCAGCCGCGGCGGCGTTGGGACTCAAGCGCAGCACGGCAGCCTTTCACCTCGACCGGCTCGCCGCCGAGGGGCTCCTGGCTGTCGAGTACCGGCGGCTGAGCGGGCGCACCGGTCCAGGTGCCGGGCGTCCGGCCAAGCTCTACCGTCGCCCGGATCAGGAGCTAGCCGTCAGCGTCCCCGAGCGCCGATACGAGGTGGCTGGCGAGATGCTCGCCGCGGCAATAGTCCAGTCCACCCGCAGCGGCGAGCCGGTAGAGCCCGTTGCGCACCGGATTGCCCACGACGTCGGATACGAGATCGGAAAGGCGGCCGACTCGCTCCCCGCGGCGCTGGCGGACTATGGCTATCGGCCTCGGCCCGACGGCAGCAGCGGATGGGTGCTCGGCAACTGCCCGTTTCGTCAGTTGGCGCGCGAGTTCACCGACCTGATCTGCGGGCTCAACATCGAGCTGCTCCGCGGCGTCGCAGACGGAGCGGAGGAAACGGGATACACGATGGTCGCGATCGAGGGCTCCAACCGGTGCTGCGTCCACGTAACGCGGGCATAGATCGGTTATGGCCGAGTTGGCCTTGGCCGCGAAACCGCTCGTCAGTGGTCGGCGGTAGTCAGGCTCGCCCGGGTGAGGCCGGTGGGCGTGAGCCAGGTGCCGACGATGTTGGCCGCGATCAGAGTCTGGTTGGCCGAGTCCCACAAGAGGATGGTGTCCGCACGGGCCAAGTCAAGCAGGGCGATAAGCGCGGCCGGGCTGGGCGCGACCGTATGCTGCTCGTCGTCCTCGGTCACCAGCATGAGCTCGAAGTGGCCGTCGTCACCGTCCCGTCCGGCTGTCCAGTTGGCGTTGAGGACCTTGACGCGACGTGTCTGTTCGCTGGCCCCCGGCATGGTGTGCTCGCTTCCTCAGTTTGGGTTGGCTGGTTTGACTGCGCGAACGATCGCTGAGTTCATGCCGTCGGCAACCTGATGGGTGGGGTTGATGTCGATGTCAGTGAATCCGGCGGCCGTCAGACCGAGGCGGTATTCGGTGACGGAGAGGGCGCCGGCGATGCAGCCGACGTAGTCGCCGCGTAGCGCGCGGTCGGCCGGCGTGAGGTGGTCTTCGGCGACGATGTCGGTGACGCCAATGCGTCCGCCGGGTTTGAGCACGCGGAAGGCTTCGCGGAACACTGCGGGCTTGTCGGTGGACAGGTTGATGACGCAGTTGGAGATGACCACGTCGACCGTCTCGGCGGGAAGCGGGATGGCCTCGATCGCGCCCTTGAGGAACTCGACGTTGACCGCGCCGGCCTTCGCGGCATTGGCCCGGGCCAAGTCGAGCATCTCGTCGGTCATGTCCACCCCGTAGGCCTTGCCGGT
The DNA here is from genome assembly GCA_046725875.1 of Actinomycetota bacterium. Taxonomy (GTDB): domain Bacteria; phylum Actinomycetota; class Actinomycetes; order JAKEEW01; family JAKEEW01; genus JBKOZJ01. The sequence goes on along the minus strand of JBKOZJ010000065.1, from coordinate 5,731 downwards.
CGGTCCGACCCGCCGGGCGGACAGCAGGACGTCGATGCCGCCGCCAGAGCCCAGGTCGAGTACGGTCTCGCCGTCGTGGAGGTCCGCGACTGCGTGTGGGTTGCCGCAGCCCAGGCTGGCCTCGATCGCGTCGGCCGGCAGATTCTCGCGCTCCGTGGCGCTGTAGAGGCTGGCTCCAAGCCCGGTCTCGCCTGTTTCGGCGGGACCGCATCCGCAGCCGTCACCGCAGCAGGACCCTTGAGTACCGGAACTGACTTGGAGGGCGGCGGTCGCATAGCGCGCCCGGACGCGTTCACGAAGCTCGACGTCGGTCTCGTCGGTCATGTTTGGGTCCTTCCGGTCCGGGCGGATACCTCGTGATGCATAAAACCTTTGCGTGCTGCTTTGACTTGCGTCTAAGTAAGGCCCAGTTTGCACCCTGCTTCGAGATCTGTCAAATTTGAGATATGCCGAATCAGCTCCTGCCTATGCTGACGCAAGGCTGTTGCGCCCCGCTGGTAAGCGAGCCACTCACCGCCGCCGAGGCCACCGATCTTGCGACCGTCCTCAAGGCGCTCGGAGACCCGGTCCGACTGCGGCTGCTGTCGATGATCGGCTCCCACGAGGGCGGTGAGGTCTGTGTCTGCGAGCTGACCGACGCGTTCGATCAGACCGCACCCACCATCTCCCATCATCTCAAGGTGCTCCGCGAGGCCGGGCTGATCGCAGGTGAGCGGCGGGGTACCTGGGTCTATTACTGGCTGGTCCCCGGAGCGATGGACCGGCTTGCCGAGCTGTTCACTCACGAACCCGTCGCCGCCAGCGCCCGCCCATGATCCCCGACGGCTCCACCAGGAGACCGCAGATCCCGCCGGAGATCACATATCAGGAGCAGTACGATCACCGGCAGCCGGTCACACTAGGCTGATGACGGAGGTATACGCCCGGTGGCGAAAGTTACTGGTGTTGGGTCCGCAGCTAACGATTCGTCACCTTGTCGACCTCTGCCGGCCATTGCTACTCCATACCGTCGCGTTCGTTACCCGTACACCCAGCCGGGCGCGAGCGCCTCATGGCGACCCACTCGGAGGAGAGACATACGATGAGAAAGCCGGCGTCAATCGTCGCAGCCACGGTGACAGCCACGGCGGCAGCCCTGGCAGCCACCACGGCGACCTCCTCGGCCGCCCCTGGCGCGGAGCAGGGGCCGTCGAGTTCCCAGCCGCCGTACCTGATCAGGACCCAGTCCGGGGTCGTCACCACGAGCGTGCTGACAACCGGGGACTCAGTCGGGGGATACCGGATGGCCGGGATTCCCGACGGGCTCGGCGCCTATGACAATGGCGATGGCACCTTCACGGTGCTGATGAATCACGAAATCTCAGCCAACTTGGGAGTCGTGCGCGCGCACGGCGCCAAAGGCGCGTTCGTATCTCGCTGGATCGTGGACAAGGAAACCCTCCAGGTCACGCACGCCGAAGACTTGATCAAGAAGGTGTACCGGTCCGTCGGCGGCCAATGGCAGCAGATCGCCGTCGGGGACCCCGAGCTGACCATCGGGCGGCTGTGCTCGGCGGACCTGCCTCGGGCCTCGGCGTTCTTCGACGCGGCGAGCGGGCTCGGTACCAAAGAGCGGATCTTCTTGGATGGCGAGGAGATCGGCGACGAGGGGCGGGCCTTCGGCCATGTCGTGACCGGTCCGGGTGCCGGTAGTTCCTACTTCCTCCCCTGGCTCGGCAGGTTCAGCTGGGAGAACGCCGTTGCGAAGCCCGACGCCGGAGCCAAGACCGTGGTCGTCGGCCTCGACGACTCGACACCCGGCCAGGTCTACGTCTACATCGGCGACAAGAAGGGGTCCGGCACCGAGGTCGACCGGGCCGGTCTCACCGGCGGACAGCTCTACGGCTTGAAGATCGACGGGGTGGCGACGGAGAATGACGGGACTACCGTGCCGGCCGGCGGCGCACACTTCAGCCTCGTCCCGCTCGGCGACGTGTCCGGGCTCAGCGGCGCCCAGCTGCAGGCGGCTAGCGTCGCAGCCGGGGTGTCCAACATGAACCGTCCGGAGGACGGCTCCTGGGATCCGTCGGACCCGCACAACTTCTACTTCAACACCACCGCGTCGTTCACCGGGATCTCCCGGATCTGGGGGCTGCGCTTCGACGACCCAGCGAACCCGCTCGCGGGTGGGGTCGCGACCATCGAGGTGGCGAGCCCGCCATTCGACCCCGCAAAGCCCAATGCGGAACAGGCTGGACCACGCATGCTCGACAACATGACCGTGAACGCCCGCGGGCAAGTCATCTCGCAGGAGGACGTCGGCAACAACCCCTACCTGGGCGGGGTCTACCAGTACGACCCGGCAACCCGAGGTCTGGCCCGAGTCGCCGAGCATGACCCGGCGTTCTTCAGCCCCGGCGCCCCGGGCTTCATCACCCAGGACGAGGAGAGCTCGGGCGTCATCCCGGCACCGTTCCTCGGCAAAGGCGCCTATCTCCTCGATGTTCAGGTGCACAAGGCGAGCGCCGACCCTGAACTCGTGGAAGGCGGTCAGCTGCTCGTCCTGAGAATCCCGCCGGGTCTACCGGTCGGCTAGCGGCTGTCGCGAGGTAGGACAACGGGTTGGGGACACCCGTGGCGCAGCGGATGTCCCCAACTCGTCCTATGGCAGGCGGCGGGCGATCTTGCGGGCCGCCTTGGTCCAGAATGGACCGAACTCGTCGACCGCCCGCTGCCCGCGGTCGAGCTCCGATTGGTAGAGCACGCCGTAGGTGAACGTGTCCTCCCCGGCAGACCGGGCATCCCCGGACAGCCGCTGAATGACCTCCCGGGTCACCACGGAATCTTGGTAGGCCCCGAGCACGTCCTGTATTTGGGTGAGCCGCCGCCCCACTCGCCGGACCCGCGACGACACGGCCGGCCGCACTGCCTCGAGCACGTAGCGAACCCGTTTCATGGCCTTCCTTGTGTTGTGGAGGTCAACGGCAATCCCGGTGCCTGCGCCCTCGCCCTCGGGCTGTCCCCCAGTGGCGACGCCGCGGCGCTGGTCGAGAGCCTCGCTGGCTCGCCGCGTAACCCGACGCCAGCTGCGCCTTAGCGGGTCCGGCACCACATCGGAGGCAGGACGGGTCGCCTCCTCTGTGAACGGTGGGCTGCCTACGAAGGCATCGAGCCGGTCGAAGAGAGCGAAGTACCGCTCGCTCGCCATCGCGTCGAGCAGCCGCGCCCGCGCCGAGTCGTACTCGGAGTCGAGCTGGAAAGTAACGCGCTCGCGGACCGGACCGATCACGAGCTCGGCCAAGAGTCCATCGATCTCGTCGAGGATTTGCTGACGCAAGACCTCGATGTCGCGGACTTCGCCGAGAACTCCTGCCAGCCAGCGCAGCTCCACGTCCATCGACTGGGCGGCATCTCGCTCGACCAGGCTGCCGAATTGCCGAAGCACGCTACGGAGACGTCTCGTCGCTACCCGCATCTGGTGTACTGCATCGTGCTCGTCGGTGCGAGCCTTCGCGTCGTGGGTCATCAGCGCTTCGACCTGCGCGCGGGCATAGGAAAGGAGTACGTCGCCTGCGGTCAAGCCACCCTTGCCCCGCTGGCTGGGAGTCGCTGGCGATCCGTGCGGGAGCCGGCCGCCGAGAAGGTGGGCGAGTTTCGAGCCGGCTGTTGATCGCACGAAGCCGTCGGCGGTCAGCAGCTCGTCCACCGAATTCAGCAGGCCGCGATCTCCGTTAGCGAGCTCTACTTCGATCTCACGCCAGCGGAGTACGGAGGCAGGCTCACCGAGCGCGTCGAGCGTCCGCGCCGTGACGGAGTCGGCAGCCAGCTCGGCAATGGCTCCCCCGTCATCGTCGAGCAGCCGCTGGCGGCGCCGGGCCGTGTTGATCTGCGCGACGGGCAGCAACGGGGCAGCCCGGCTGTAGGCGAGAACCTTGGCGAGCAGGCTCGCGGGCACGCTGGTCGACGCCCGGCCGGCGGGCTCCCGAATCTCGGCCCTCGTGTCCGAATCCACCGGCAGCTTCAGGTGCCAGCCCGCGTCATCGCCCCCGGTACGGCGGCGGAGAGTGATCCCATGCTGGGCCAGCCGGAGGTCGGCGGTGTCGAAGTACGTGGCCCGCAGCCGCAGCAGTTGAGGTTCATCGACCGAGATCACTCCAGGCAAGTCCGTCAGCCGCGGAAGCGGTCGCTTGTCCTGGGACTCGTACTTTCGCTCGGTCTCGAGTGCCATGCGTAATCCTGCCTTCGTCACGACTTGGATCGGTCCACCACCCCACCATCGGCATCGTCGAGGCCCCGCAGCAGACCTCCCCTAGACCGGAGTCAGATGGCTGGAGCTACCCATGCCCGATGTGACCGGCCGGCGCCGTCGTCGAGGCCTTCCATTCGCGGTCCAGAATCGCGTACGTGAACTCGTCGGTCCACTCCCCCTTGACGTGCTCGTTCTCAATGAAATGGGCCTCGCGACGCATGCCAAGACGCTCCATTACTCGGGTGGACGCGAGATTGCGGGCGTCGCAGCGGCCGATGATCCGATGTAGACCGAAGCCTTCGAAGCCGAGCCGGAACATTACTCCAGCTGCCTCCACCGCAATTCCCCGACCACGGAACTCGGGGTTGACGATGAAGCCGATCTCGCCGGTCCGATGCACGCGGCTCAGCCACTGCAGATCAACCTGGCCGACGACCCTGCCGGCCTCACCCAACACGATCCCCAGAACCAGCCCGTCGCCCTCCTTGACCAGCTCGGTTCGAGTGGCATAGCGCCCGAGCGCCGTTTTGGACTCCTCGTCCGTTCGCGGCGCCCAGTAAACGTAGCGGGCCACATCCGGCCTCGAGTCGTAGGCGTGGACATCCACGAAGTCGTCGAGAGTGAGCGCCCGCAGGGTCAGCCGCGGCGTCTTGATCGGAAGATCAGGCCTGAACACTCTGCCGAGCTTAGGTCCGACTCGTGGCGCTGAGCACGAAGGTGCCGGCTGTTGTCGGCGACCGAATTCGGGGTAACCCTTCGGCACGCGAACCCGGAGGTGGCGGTGCGGCTGAAGCGTGTGGATCCAGGAGGTCCGGGGATCAACCGGCGTCGGCACGGCGGCGGGTTCTCGTATCGCGATCCCGCGGGCCAGAAGATCACCGACGAAGCGGTACTGGAGCGCATCCGCCGGCTCGCGGTGCCGCCCGCCTGGCGAGACGTCTGGATTTGCCCTGACCCCAGCGGCCATATTCAGGCCATCGGGACCGACGACGCGGGACGCAGGCAGTACCTCTATCACGAGGAGTGGAGACGGCAGCGTGACGAGGAGAAGTTTGCTCGCGTCGCCCGCCTCGGTCGGCGGATGCCGGCAGTTCGAGGTGCGGTGGAGGAGTACCTGGCCGGCCGCGGTCTATCCCGGCAGCGAGTACTGGCAGCCGCCGTGCGCATGCTCGACCTCGGTGTCTTCCGGGTTGGCGGCGAGCAATACGCCCCCGCTGACGATGATGACGAGGATGACGGCACGTTCGGGCTCGCCACGATCCGGCGTGAACATGTGCGAAGCTCCAACGGGACCGTGACCTTCGACTATCCGGCCAAGGGCGGTGCTCGACGGACAATCACATTGCATGACGCGGCCCTGTGCAACGTGGTCCGAGCGCTGCTGCGGCGCCGCGCCGGCGGACCGGAGCTCCTCGCCTACCGCACCGACCGCTCAACCTGGCACGACGTCTCGTCGGCGGAAATCAACCAGCACATCAAGGAGCTCGCGGGCGACGAGTTCAC
>JBKOZJ010000064.1:0-5725 GCA_046725875.1 Actinomycetota bacterium | reverse complement strand
GGAGGGCTGCCCGGAACGGACCCTCGACCAGCTCAGCCTCGCCGAGCGGGTGGGGCAGCTGTTCATGGGAGGCATCCAGGTCGACCGCACCCCCGCCTTTGTCTCCGCTCGTCTCGAGTCCGCGCAGGTGGGCTCTGTCTTGCTCGTAGGCCAGGCAACGAGTGGTGTCGAGCCCGTGGCCACTGCGGTGCGGCGCGCTCGTGCTGTTGTAGGAGCGCCCGCCGGTGTTCGCCCGCTCATCGCTGCGGACCAGGAAGGTGGGCTCGTTCAACACCTCAAGGGACCAGGGTTCGCCACGATCCCATCCGCTAGCGCACAGGGAGAGCTCGAACCGAGTGAGCTCGCGCGCCGAGCCGAGGGGTGGGGCGACGAGCTGCGGGTGGCCGGCATCAACCTGGACCTGGCACCGGTCGCGGATGTGGTGCCCGCGTGGATCGGTACGGCGAACGAGCCGATCGGCGCCCTCCACCGCGGCTACGGGTCCGACCCCGAGGCTGTTGGTGAGCACGTCGCGGCGTTTGTACGAGGAATGGCCGCGGCCCGGATCGCCACAACGGTCAAGCACTTCCCGGGACTCGGAAAGGTGCGCGGCAACACTGACTTCTCCAGTGGCATCACCGACACTGTGACAACACGAGACGATCCAGATCTGGCGCCGTTCAAGGACGGTATCGACGCTGGAGCACGATTCCTGATGGTGTCGCTCGCCACGTACACGAAGATCGATCCGCGGCATCGGGCCGTCTTCTCGAGTACGGTCATCGACGGGATGGTCCGAGACGATCTTGGGTTCGACAGCGTCGTGGTCTCCGATGACCTAGGAGCCGCCGAGGAGGTCCAGGCCGTGCCGCCGGCCGAGCGTGCGCTCGACTTCCTGCGCGCGGGCGGCGATTTGGTCCTGGTGAGCACGCCGAACCTGCTCCCAGCAATGACCTCGGCCGTGATCGCCGAGGCGCGGGCAGGTTCCGATTTCCGGGCCCAAGTCGATCGGCACACACTTCGCATCCTGGCTGCCAAGCAGTCGATGGGCCTGCTCGCGTGCTCGTAGCCAGTACAAACTCCGCGGGCAATTGGGGAGTCCCCGATGGGCTTTTGCACGGGAAACCAGTTGCCCTGCTCGCATGCCGTCGTCGAGGATCGGGCGGGCGCACCGACCATGCAGCGCGTGTTCCGTGGGAGCGCACGGAGCATCTTGACGGATCAGGATCGGAGGCGGCGGGATGCTGACCGGCGAGCGGGTGGTGCTCCGCGCGTGGGAGCGGACGGACCTCCCACACATCTGGACGATGTATAACGATCTGGAGGTCGAGCACCGCGCGAGCGATAGCCGACCGCTCCCGACCTCGCTCGCCACGCTCGAGGCGCGATTCGACAAACGCTCATCGGAGCCCGAGCCGGACAAGGCACGATTCGTCATCGAGGCCGACGGCGAACTCATCGGCGAGTGCACGTTGCATTTCTTCGACGACTACTCTCACGCGTGCCACCTGGGCATCTCGCTTCGTCGCGACAAATGGGGACAGGGGTACGGCCAGGACGCAGTGCGGACGCTGGTTGACTACGCGTTCAGGTACCTCAACTTCCGGAAGGTCTCACTCGAGGTGTTGGCGGACGACGCTCGCGCAGTCGGTGCATACAAGAAGGTCGGCTTCACGGAGGAGGGTTGCTTCCGCGCGCACACCTGGCACAACGGCACCTACGCGGACGTGCTCCGCATGGCCGTCTTCCGGTCAGACCCGACGACCGGACAGCCCGGTGCTATCTGATCTCCGGCCTTGGTTCAAGGCCGAGTGCTTGAAGGCAGCCTTCGAGCCTTCGATCGTCACGGGAATGGTGCGATGTGCCTCCCAGGCGGCTCGGTCGAGGCGCAGCCTTACGTCTGTTCCAACGCCGTCTCGGCGACGCCGTCGCTCGATGCCGTTCTCCACCTAACCGAGTTTGCGCGAGACACCATGGGACTGGAGGTTGTCGACAAACGCGCCGGAATTCGCGTACTCCGCCCCGAGTCCCTCGAACGCGAGGTGAAGGACGGCGGCGCGCATCTCGGTGCCGATTCCCTTCCCCTGGAAAACGCGCCCCAGCCAGGTTCCGGTGGACACCTCTCGAAGAAGAACGAAATCTTCGGCGGTGCGGGTCTGGGTGCCAACCGCTCGACCGTTGTAGAGCACGGCGAAAGGCAGCTGCCAGAAGTCGGACCGGAAGTCCGCCAGCCAAAAGAACTGAAGCGTGTTGAGCGGCAGCTGATCGCGAGGAGCGTCCGTCCAGGCAACCTTGAATGGCATGACTCTGGATCATGGATGCCCTCAAGCGCGACGTCGATCAGGTCGTCGAGCAGACCTTCCGTTGGCAGGCGATGCTCGAGCCGTGGCGTGCGCAACCGAAGATCGAAGAGTGCCCAGTGCCGTGACATGCCGGCATGGTGCCAGTCGCACTGATGCGGCGCAGCCGAGTTTCTCGACTGCGGATATCAGTGTCGATTGGAGTTCAATGAGATGGCGACGGGTCTTGACCGGGAAGCCGCACCAGAGGTGAGCGGTGGAGCAGGAGCAGGCGATGTCGGTGACGATCAGGGCGGCTACGGCGGAGGACTGGGGGGAGATTTGGCGGTTCATGCGGGGGATCGTCGAAGCCGGAGAGACGTTCTCGTGGGATACCGACACCAGCGAGGAGACGGCTCGGTCGTACTGGATGCACGAGCCGCCGGGTCGCACCGTCGTCGCCGTCGGTGACACCGGGTGGATCGCTGGAACGGCCGAGACCCACCCCAACCACGGGGGTCCGGGTGCGCACATCGCGAACGCGGGCTTCATGGTTGACCCTGCCTATGAGGGGCGGGGGGTCGGGCGAGCACTGTGCCAGCACGTTCTCGATTCCGCTCGGGCCGATGGATACCGGGCGATGGTGTTCAACGCCGTCGTGGATACCAACACGCGAGCGGTCAAGCTGTGGCAGTCTTTCGGCTTTGAGATCTTGGCGACGATCCCGGATGCCTTCAACCATCCGCGGGAGGGGTACGTCGGCCTCCACGTGATGTACCGCGGGCTTTGATCGCACGGCCAACGCTGAAGCGGCGGTGATCTCGCGGACCCGTCGTTGTTCTGGTCCTCCGGGCCGGGAAAACCGCTCGCGCGAGGGCCGGGCACTGTCTACCGTCGAAGGATGGCCGGTTGAGTCCGCGAGCGTTCGCCGCCGGGCGGCGCATGACGTCCCGATCTGTACGTGCCGAGGACGAGCTAGGAGCCCGGCGCTTGCCTTCGTGCCATCGCAACCCCATCCGAGAATCTGGAGTCTCGCATGTCTCAGCCGGTGCCAGCTGTCGAAGCGCCGTCACCGCCGACTGCGGCCGTACTCGCGGTCGAGGTCGTAAATCTACGAAAGGAATTCCGGCGTAAGGCCCCGCGCGGGTCACGCGGCCCCCGCCGGCGCCGGATCGCCGCGCTCGACGGCGTCACCTTCAGCATGGAGCGCGGCGAGACGGTCGCAATCCTAGGCCAGAACGGCTCGGGCAAATCGACCCTCGTCCGACTGCTGTCGACGCTGCTGCTGCACGACGGCGGGACCGCGAAGGTCTTCGGCCACGACGTGTTTCGAGAGCCGCGCGCGGTCCGGCGCCTGATCAACCGGGTCTCGGTCGAGGCCAGCTTCTTCAAGAAGATGTCGGCCGCGGAGAACCTGAGCTATGCGGCCCGCTTCTATGGGATGTCGTCCCGGGAGACCCGGGACGACATCCCGCGCATTCTCGGCCGGGTCGGCTTTCCGCCGAACCGGCGTGCGGAACCGATGGAGAACCTTTCCCGCGGGATGCAGCAGAAGGTCGCGCTTGCCCGCGCGTTGCTGACTTCTCCCGTACTCCTCCTTCTGGACGAGCCAACGACCGGCCTGGACCCGCGGTCGAAGCTCGAGGTCCAAGAGTTTGTACGGGAGATCCGCACACTGCATGACGCGACGATCCTGATCTGTACGCACGACATGGTCGAGGCGGACTCCCTGGCCGACCGGGTCGGGATCATCGACCGCGGCAAGCTGCTGACGCTCGAGCCGCCCGAGGTGCTCAAGCACGCATACGGCGCGCAGACGCTCGAGGAAGCGTTCTTCGCGGCGACCGGTCGTGAGCTCGCGGACGACGACGACGAGGAAGACCGCGACGAGAGGGAGGTGCTCGCATGAGGTCGCGCACTGCGGTGTTGCGCAGCGAGCTCATCGGCGTTGCCGGCGTCATCGAACGCAACCTCTACCTAACCCGTCGCTACATCTGGTGGGACATCGCGTTCCTCGTCTGGACGATCGCGAACACGCTGACGATCGTCTTCATCGGCCGTGGCATCGAGGCGAGCGGCGGCGCGATCGACGTCGAGCGGGTTACCACCTACCTGCTGATCGGCGCGGTGATCTGGGCGTACCTCGGCATCATCTTCGAGTTCATCACCGAGACCGTTGCGTGGGAGCGCTGGGAAGGGACGATTGAGTACACCTTCATGGCCCCCCTGCGGCGCTCCGCGCATCTGGCCGGCATGGCCACTTTCTCGGTATTGTACGCGCTGATCAGGGCGCTGTTGATCTTCGGGATCGTGGGGCTGTTCTTCGACCTCGAGCTGTCCAACGCCGACTTTTTCGCCGCCATCGTGGTGCTGCTGGTCGCGAGCATCTCCTTCGCCGGTATCGGTTTCATGACCGCGGTGCTCCCTCTCATCTCGCCGGAGAAGGGGGCACAGCTCGGGTTCGTCGCGCAGGGTGTGCTGCTCGTAGTGTCCGGCATCTACTACCCGGTCGACGTGCTGCCGGGCTGGATGCAAGCGGTGGCCGCGGTTAGCCCCGCGACGTACGCGCTTAACGGGATCCGGGCGGCCATTCTGGACGGGGCGGGGCTGTCCAGCATGGGTGACGACATTGGGAAGTTGGTGCTTATCGGTTTGGTGACCATCCCGGCCGGTCTGGCACTGTTCTCGGCCGGTGAGCGCTACGCCAAGCGGCACGGCAAGCTGAAGCGCTCCGGCTGAGAACGGAGGCGTGCCGCAACACCGGCCGTCGGGCGGCAGCCGGATGCGTCCTCCTGACCTCGGTTTGTGCAAGGTTGGGACGGTGACAGATTCCTACTGGGAGCAGCGCCTGGCCGACGTGTGGGCGTCGATCGACCACCTGAGCGGAGAGGAGCTGCGGACGGCGATCGACAAGCTCGCAGCCGAGCTGCCGCCGGACAATGCGGTCGGCCTGTTCGAGCGGGCGTCGGCGTTTGACTCGACTGGTCATTCAGATCAGGCCGTACCTCTCTATCGGGAGGCCCTTGATCGCGGGCTGGAGGGCGAGCGGCGGCGGCGGGCAGTAATCCAGATGGCTAGTTCGCTGCGCAACCTCGGCCGGGCCGGGGAGAGCGTGCGATTGCTCACGGCAGAGCGGAATGCAGCATCGGATCAGCTGGATGATGCCGTGTCCGCCTTCCTCGCGCTGGCGCTCGCGGACGTCGGCCGTGAACGCGAGGCGGTCTCCATTGCGCTGTCGGCGCTTGCTCCGCATCTCCCGCGCTATCAACGTTCGGTAGCCAACTACGCGCGGTTCCTCCTCGAAGAGCGGCCGGCCCGCTAGTCCGGCCAGCTGATCGAGGGGTTAGTGGGTGGCGTTCCCGGACGTCTCTGGGCAGATGCCGTTCAAGGTTCCCCGGGCGTCGCCACGGCCGCATGCCGCGGAGCCTGCGCCATCGGCTCGGTGAATCGGCTGAACCACCGACGCT
>JBKOZJ010000063.1:0-11184 GCA_046725875.1 Actinomycetota bacterium | reverse complement strand
TGCATGTTATGTGGGTGATCTTCTGGGACATTTCGCCGGAGAGTTTCCGGCGGTCCCGAGAAGGGGGAGTCACCCGCGATGCGCCTACTCGACGTGTGCCTGATCGGTCCGTGGGACCGGCCGGGGGCGCCGCCGGCACGGCTGGGCGTGCCGGTGCTGGACGACTATTTGCGGTTTCTGGCCGGCCGGTGCCGGCCGAACACGGTGCTGGCGGCCGCTTACGACCTGAAGGTGTTCTTCACCGTGGTCGGCAAGGCGCCGCAGGACGTGCAGCCGGGCGACGTGCTGGCGTTCGTGACCGCACAACGCAGCGGACATCCCTCGATCGACGGCGTGCTCAAGCCCGTGGTCGTTGACGATGAGGCTGGTGTGTCGGTGGGCACGGTGCGGCGCAGGTTGTCGATCGTGTCGGGCCTGTACGGGTTCCTGCACGCCCGCGGTGACGTGTCGGCGAACCCGGTTCCGCGTGGGTTGCCCACGCGTCGGGAACGGCGGCGGCCTCATCAGGGTGTGCCGCTGGTACGCCGGGTGCGCAGGTTGCCGCGGATCCTGACGCCGGCCGAGGTGGACGCGCTGACCGCGGCGCTGCGCACGCATCGGGATCGGGCGATGGTGGCGGCGATGGTGCTCGGCGGGCTGCGTCGGTGCGAGGTGCTCGGGCTGCGCCTGGACGACTTGCGGGTCGCGGAGCGACGGGTGTTGGTCGCCGACGGCAAGGGCGGACACCAGCGGCTGGTGCCGGTCTCGCGCCGGTTCTTCGCCCACGTCGCCGCCTACCTCGAGGGTGAGCGTCCGGCCGACTCGTCGACCGAGTCCGTGTTCGTGGCGTTGAAGGGGCCACGACGTGGCCAGGCGTTGTCGGCCTACGGGTTGGACGAGATCCTCGATCGTGCCCGCCGTCGCGCGGGCCTGCAGCACGCGACCTGTCATGAGTTGCGGCACACCTGCCTGACCCGGCTGCGAGAGGCTGGGATGGCGTTGGAGGCGGTGCAGGCTCAGGCCGGGCACGCGTCGATCGAGTCGACCCGCATCTACCTGCACCTGGCCGACGACTGGCTCGCCTCGCAGTACCGCAAGGCGGCCGAGGTACTCGACGCGCAGGTGTTCGTCGACAAACCGGCAGCAGGTGCGCGGTGAGCGGACCGCTGCTGTTGCCGAGCTGGGAGGAGTTACTGGCTGCCAAGCCACGGATGGTGGCCACGATGCGCCGCTACCTGGAGCAGATCGCGTGCGTGCTGCGCCCGGGAAGCGTCACCGGCGCCGACCTCGCGTTGCGGTCGTTCGCCGCGTTCGTGGTCGAGCATGTGCCGGAGGTGATGTCGACCGCCGAGGTGGCGCGCCGCCACGTCGAGGGCTACAAGCGGTGGCTGGCGGCGCGGCCCGGGCAGAACAAGCCGCACGTGACGGATGCCACGATCGCGCACCGGCTCGGCACGCTGCGGATGTTCTTCGTCCGCATCGACGAGTGGGCGTGGGACGAGGCGCCGGTCCGGGTACCGATGTTCAACGGTGACCTACCGCGTCAAGACCATCCGCTGCCCAAGGCCCTCGACGACGCGGCCGCCGCCAGGTTGCTACGCGCCGCCCAAGCGCAGCCCCGGATGCTGATCCGGGTGACCGTGGAAGTGTTGCTGCGCACGGGTTTGCGGGTCGGCGAGTACACCAGCCTGCCCGCTGACGCGGTGGTGCAAATCGGCGCCGCGCCGTGGCTGCACGTGCCGGTCGGCAAGCTGCGCGACGACCGCTACCTGCCCCTGCACCCCAACCTCGTCGCGCTCATCGACGAGTACCGCAGCAAGCACGTGCCGCCCGATCATCCGCTGTTGCTGCCGCGGGAGAACGGACACGCGCTGGACCGGCACACGGTTACCCGGTTCATCAACAAGGCCGGCGCCGCCGCCGGGCTGCCACACATTCATCCGCATCAGCTCAGGCACACACTGGCCACCCAAGCCATCAACCGCGGCATGAGCCTGGAGGCGATCGCGGCGATGCTCGGCCACCGCAGCATGGACATGACCTTGCGCTACGCCAAGATTGCCAACAACACGGTCGCCGAGGAGTACTTCGCCGTCACCGACAAGGTCGAAGCCCTCTACGGCCAACCCCAACAACTACCGGCAGATGCCATCGGACCGAAGATGGCCAGGCTGCGCCGGGAGCACCACCGGCTGCTCGGCAACGGCTACTGCACAAGGCCAGCCGAGCTGGACTGCGCGTTCGAGTCCATCTGCGAGAACTGCACCTTCTTCCAGACCAGCATCGAGTTCCGCCCCACCCTGCAGGCCCAGCACGATCACGCCGCCAACCATCGTCAGCAGCAGCGCGCCGACCTGTTCCAACGACTGCTCAACAATCTCAACGACAGCCAAGCATCATGATCCACTTGACACGGATCACCTACATAATGCCGAGATGCGGATGTTGTAGCTGTCGCTACTGCTCCGGCCGCCGGGCGTCACGTGAGACATACTGAAGCGGCACTTCCCGTACGCCCGCCCCGATCGGCGCAAAGATCTGAACCCGTGGCGGCGCGCGCTGAGATTCGACAGGTGTCAGCTCATGAAGGGCCAGACGTGCGGTGACGACCTAAGGAGGGCGGCTGTGAAATGAGCGGCAAGGTAGTCGTGAACAGGTGTATGTCGCTGGACGGCTTCATCGCGGGTCCCGGCCACTCGATGGACTGGGGCGGTGGTCGCGCTCTCGCCGACTTCGTGGCACCGGACGATTTCGCGGCGGTCGCCGCGGCCACCGGCGCCATGCTTGTCGGCCGGCGGACCTGGGAGGTAGGCGACCGGATGGAGGCCGAGGAGCCGGGTAGCACCGACTACCCCTTCTCCGGACCGGTGTTCCTCCTCACCCATAGACCGCTGGAGCCGCCGGACCCGGAGGTCACGATCCTCTCCGGCGACATCGGGGAAGCGGTCGCCACCGCACTGGACGCTGCGGGTGGCAAGAACCTCGAAATCCTCGGCGCCGACGTGGCCAGCCAGTGCCTGCAGCGGGGGCTCGTCGACGAGATCCTGGTGTATGTGCTGCCGGTGCTGCTCGGCGACGGCATCCGCTTCTCGTCCCCGGGCCTTGCGAGGACAGACCTGGAACCGCTCGGCAGCACGCAGTCGGGCGACGCGACCATCCTCCGCTTCCGCGTCCGAAAGCAGTCCGACCGATAGTGCCGGATCACCCGTGCCGGGCTGGCTACAGGTGTCCGATTGGATGCATCACTCCTCGACGTTGTGGTCCTGCATCGGCCGCTGGTCGGTCATGCCGATGAGCGTCAACCCGCTCAGATCAGGATGAAGTCCCCGTCGTCGAATCCGACCGCCGCCACGTGCACGCCGGGCACGCTGAGGGGCTCAAGGGCCCGGACCAGGGTGGCTGCCCGCTTCAGCACGTCGGTGTAATGCTCGTCGGGTTCCGACGCGAGGCCTGGAACCGAGACATATCGATCATCTGGCCACCAGCAGTACTCGGTGGCCCACTCCGCCTGGGGATCGCTCGCGAACCCCGGACTTCGCCGTCGTACACGACGCACTCACATGCCGCTCTTGGTGCGCACTCGTGCCGATGAGGGAGCGCCTGATTGATCTTGCTGAAGCGCCGCGGGATGGGGCGGGGTTCAGGAGGTCAGTTTCGGCCGCGGTTGACATTGGTCGAGCCTCCGACAGAGCTCTTCGTCCATTTCGTCCAAGGCTCGTGGAGCCCCACGTCGTGCTAACCCGGCAAGCCCATGGTTCCTTCGACGAGTCGGGGAGTACATTCGCTCGCATCCGGTGCGCTCATGCACCGCATCTCAAGGGGGGATGGAATGCTTCGTCGTCTGCTCATGGTTGGCCTGCTGACAGCAGGCCTACTGACCGTAGGAGCGGCCGCGTTCGCCGCTCCACCGGAGACCCAGACCACTATCGAGAAGGACATCGTCGAGACCTTCGTCGACGTGGTTCCCAGCTGCGAGGAGGGACCGCCCTACCTCGTGACGACCACCAGCAACCTGGTCATCCACGAGACCATTTTCGCTGACGGCCGCGTGCACGCCACCTTCACCCAAACCGGCACGGCCGTCGGAGTGCCGTTGGACGAGCCGAGTCTGCCGACCTACACCGCCAAGTTCACGGTCTGGGGAGGCTTCAACGACAACGGCAAGACGGTGAACGGCACGTTCACGTTCAACGCCCGGGGGACGCTCTCGGACGGTTCGACATTCAGCAACCACTTTAGCGATCACTTCAACGTCCGGCCCGACGGCACGGTCAACTCGTTCTTCCACTGCCACTAGCCCCTCCGCGGAAACGTCGCCCGCCAACTCCCGTGCCGGCGCTAGCGGTGGCCACGGCCGCGACCCTGGACGCACGAAAGCGTGCCCCCCGTCTCCCGGGGGATGGGGGGCGCTATGCCGGTGAACCGGGTTCAAGCCACCGGCGAACGGCAACACCGGAAGGGCTCGGACAGTCGATCTCCTCCAGACAAGGGATCGGTCCAGGCCCGTTCCGGTGTATGCGCCCTGGCACGGTTATTGCTGCTCAAAGGCGACCGCTCCTGCCGTACCCCGGATGGTCGTACCGATGGTGGAATGTACGTCTGGGTCTGGAAGATCCCCGTTTCCGATTCCGGGTCGAATGCCCGCGTGCCGAGTCGCTCGAGCAGGCTGGCGATGAATCGGTTCGCTGTGGCGTCATCGGCGGCTCGCACGTGAAGTGCGAACGAATCGAGTGGTGCTGCCCGGGCTACGTTTACCTCGATGTCCGCGCCCGGTAACACGACGTGAATCCATTCAGGGTCGGAAAGATCAGCTTGCGGAGCCAGTTCTCGAACGGCGCGACGACCTCGGTATGGCCGACCGGCAACGTCGACGGATTCCAGTCGTAGGGGATGTCCTCCACGCTTGCGACGCCATCGGGGATGTCTTGAACGAAGATGTCGCGGCTCACAGCTCATCCTAGGGACGACAGTCTGACGCACGCTCTTGCCGCGAACAGTCCCATACCGCCGCGGGGGTCGCGTCGCCATGGTCATCTGTGGGCCTGGTGACTTGGGGATGGACGCTCAGGACGTGCCGGGTGGGCCGTGCAGCACAGTCGGCACGTACTCGACCAACTGGATCTGGCCGTCGAAGGTGCGGCTGTTCACCATGTCGAGGGCAACGTCGGGGTAGCCATCATAGATCCGCTCCTGGCCGGTGGCGCCGGTGATGACCGGGAACATCACCACCCGGAACCGGTCGACGAGGCCGGCTTCCAGTAGCGAGCGGCACAGCGTGAGGCTGCCGATGGTGCGCATCGACCGGTCGCCGTTCTCCTTCATCTCCCGCACCGCATCGGCCGCATCGCCGGTGACCAGCGTCGAGTTCTCCCACTCCAGCGGCTCGGTCAGCGTGCTGGAGAACACCACCTTCGAGAGGCCGCCGAGCACGTCCGTCCCCGGCTCGCCTTCCTTCGTGAAGCCGTACATGAGCCGGTAGGTGTTCGCTCCCATCAAGACCAGGTAGTCCCCCTCGGGGTTCTCACCCAGCCAGGCAAGGTACTCCGGCCCTTCCATACCCCACCAGCCCGGCCAGCCTTCGGCGGACGCGTAACCGTCGAGCGAGGTGATGAAGTCGACGACAAGCTCAGCCATCTGCATTCCTCCCTTGCAGTGACCAGTCTGCAGCCCCGGGTGGCCCCGGCCCAACCCGGCTAGCGCCAGGAGCAGCGCGTTGATCGCAGGCAATGCTGCCGGGCGTCGGCGTCGCGCAGCTCGAGGAGGCCGCCGCTGGCTACCTCGTCTACGCCTCCTCGCCGACGAGAGGGCGTGCGCTCGCCCGGTGACGGCACAGATCGAGCGCGTCGCTCCGCCGCGATCCGCGCGGTCAGGCTGATGAGCGTGCACACCGCTTTCAGGTTCCCGCGCGGTCCTCCGGCAACTTGCCGCGACGTCGATCACTCACTTGCCCAGGAATGGCGGCACCCCGACCTTCCGATTGCAGGCCTTCGACCCTCAGCGGCGAGCTTGAGCGCGACGTCGAAGTCGGAGTCCGCGGTGATCCAGAGGACGCCGAGTGCTCTTCGTCTCCAGCACACCTATGTCACATGCGTCAGGTCGTGGCCGTCTCGTACTGCGGGCGACCGGTGGTGCGGTAGGTCTGGATCGTTAGCCCCTTCGGGGTGGACTGCAAGTCGACCAGCTCGAGTCCTATGTCCGGGCCGGTGGCGGGGAAGAGCCGCGTGCCCTGCCCGACGACCACGGGATAGGTGAGCAGTACGATCTCGTCGACCAGCCGGTGGCCGAGCAGCCAGCGGACCAGGGTGCCACTGCCCCACACTTGCAGCTCACCGCCCGGCTTGGCTCTTAGCTCGCCGACGGCCGCCGCGACGTCACCGGACAGGACGGTCGTGTCCGCCCATTGCGGGTCGGTGAGCGTGGTCGAGGCGACGTATTTGGGCCGCGTGTTCAACGCCTTTCCGACCGGGTTTCCCGGATCCATGCCTGCTCCCCAGGAGCTGGCGAAGATCTCGAAGGTCCGCCGGCCGAACAGGAACGCGTCGGCGCGCTGGAAAGCCTGGCCGATGAACGTCGAGGCCTCGTCGTCGAGCAGTGGCGGGGCCCATCCGAAGCGCTCGAATCCACCGCTGCCGTCCTCATGCGGCGCGCCGGCTCCGCGCCGGGTCCCTGCATCGATCCGTCGATGTCCCTGCGTCACTCCGTCGACGGAGACGTTCGTGACGGTCGTCAGTTTCATGGTCGCAGTTCCCTTCGCGCTGGGGTCGTCGTTCGATACGACCGGACCGCGGCACCGATCTCATCGGTCGTGCACTCATTTGCCGCTGCTCGGGCGGGCGGTCCTGCCGACGCTGAGACGGCTGAGGCAGCGCAGTCCGCGGGTGCGTGTCTTCAACGGGGTGGTAGCCGCGCTCGATCAGGTACGTATCCTCGAGGTGGATGGGGTTGCGGGCCCACCGCTACGGCCGCTGGCCACGATCAGGGCGGGATGAGCCAGCAGGAGGCGAAGGCCTGGGCCGATGAGCAGCGCGGACTCGGCGACCGTGGCGAGTTCTTCTTCACGGTCACCCAGTTCAGCTTCACAGCAACCCGCCGTAGCAATAGCTAGCGGAATGGCGGCGCACGCGCGCACGTGCAGCTCACAGCCAGCCCCGCCGTTCGAAGGCCGCGTAGAGGACGACAGATGTCAGCACCATCAGTACCAGCGCGGCCGGGTAGCCCAGGACCCAACTGAGCTCGGGCATCTGCTCGAAGTTCATGCCGTAGACGGTGCCGACCCCCGGGTCGGCGAGCACCCCTTCTAGCGCCGCGACGGCGTTGAGGCGCCCAAACGGGTGATCGCGGTCAGGGGCCTGACTAGGTATGCAATAGATAGGGAGCTAGATTCGGGGAACTGCCGCGGGTACCTGCGCGGCGGCCTTACCCACTTCGCGAGAGTGAGCTCGGGCTCCGGTGGTCGACTGGATGAGCCGCCGAAGTGACGGAGGACGACATGCGGTCAGAGATCGATCGGCATTTCCCCCGAGACACGGAGGGTGTTCCGGATGCGGTCGCGACGAGCGCGGTCGAGGTCCCCAACGGGGAGCGATTTGAGTTGCGGATCGGTCCCGTGAGGAAGCAGATCGGCGAGGCGATGATCCGGATGCTGGCCTACAACGGATCGATTCCTGGACCGACGCTGAAGGTGCGGCAGGGCGCGGCGATCCTGGTCGATGTGGTCAACGAGGGCGATCTCGAGGCAACGGTGCATTGGCACGGGCTGCGCTTGGAGAACCGCTACGACGGCACGCACGAAACCCAGGCGCCGATCCCGGTCGGTGGGCGGTTCACGTATCGCGTGATGTTTCCCGACCCCGGGGTTTACTGGTATCACCCGCACATCCGCGAGGACTACGGCCAGGAGATGGGCCTGTACGGCAACGTTCTGGTCGAACCCGCCGACCCCGATTATTGGCCGCCGGCCCACCGCGGGCTGGTCCTGACCCTCGACGACATCCTGATCGAGGAGGGCCAGATCGCGCCGTTTCGCCGGACCGAGACGACGTACGCGGCGATGGGCCGGTTCGGCAACGTTCTGCTGGTGGGCGGCGAGGCTGACCTGCGGAGGTCCGCCAGGTCCGGCGAGGTCGTGAGGTTCTACCTGACGGACACTGCCAACACCCGCGTGTTCAAGGTTAAGTTGCCCGGGGCGCGGATGAAGCTCGTCGGCGGCGACAGCGGCCGGGTCGAGCACGAGCAGTCCGTCGAGGACGTCGTGCTGGCGCCGTCGGAGCGCGTGGTCGTCGACGCGCTGTTCGAGCGGCCCGGCGAGCTGGCGCTGGAGCATCACACTCCTGACCGCGTCTATCGGCTCGCCGCGATCAGCGTAGGCGAAGGGGTAGCCGAGCCGTCGCTGGGCGAGCAGTTCGCGCGGCTGCGCAGCGACCGGGAGCTGGCCGCCGAGCGGGAGCGCCTGACCGGCGCGCTGGAGGCGGAGCCGGACAAGACGCTGGCGTTCGTGGCCGAGATGGACTTCCAGGAACCCGAGGGGCCGGTCGTGTACGCCTGCCCGATGCACCCCGACGTCGTCCAAGACGAGCCCGGACGCTGCCCGCGCTGCGGCATGATGCTGCTGGCCAAGGCGGTCCCCACGTCCTACGCGTGCCCCATGCACCCCGACGTCAGGCAGGACGAGCCCGGACACTGCCCGCGCTGCGGCATGAAACTGCTGGCGGTGCCCGCCAGCCCAACCACCTACGTTTGCCCCATGCACCCCGACGTCGTCAGCCAAGAGCCGGGCCGCTGCCCGCAGTGCGGGATGAGGCTCCTGCCCGCCGCCCTGACCGCCCCGGCCAGCGGCGAGCCGACGGGCCACGGGCACGAAGGCGAGCACCACGAGCATCACCGTGAAGGTCACCACCACCCGGCCGCCCAGGAGGATCACGCCACGGGTCACGAGCACCACGATGCCGCCGCCGACGGTGGGCACGCCGGCGACGGCCACGGGCAGCACGGCGCGGGCCACGAGGATCCCGGTCACGATCACGCGGCGGCGGGCGGGATCGAGTGGGAGGACGACATGGTCGAGATCAACAAGATCACGACCCCGGCCAATATGCGCTGGAAGCTGGTGGACCGGACGACCGGCCAGGAAAACGCCGGGATCGATTGGCGCTTCACTGTGGGCGATCGGGTGAAGATCCGGTTGGTCAACGAGATGGATTCCGACCATCCGATGCACCACCCGTTCCACATCCATGGCGCCGGACGCTTTTTGATCCTGGCCCGCAACGGCGAGATCGAGCCCAACCTGATGTGGAAGGACACCGTGCTGGTGCGCACCGGGGAGGTCGTCGACATCCTGCTCGACGTCACCAACCCCGGCCTGTGGATGGCGCACTGCCACATCGCCGAGCACCACGAGAGCGGGATGATGTTCAGCTTCAACGTCTCACCCGGAGGTGGCGACCGGGCCTCTGCGGAGACCCGATGACCGATCCTTCGGGGGTTGAGGAGCATCCGCGCGCCGCGCAGAATCACCGTGAAGTGGTCGTCGTCGGCGGCAGCCAGGCCGGCCTAGCGGTCGGCTATTTCCTCAAGCGGCAGGAGCGCGACTTCACGATCCTGGAGGCAGCGGACGCGCCGGCGGCGGCGTGGCGGGCGCGCTGGGACTCGCTGAGGCTGTTCACGCCGGTGCGCTACGACAGCCTGCCCGGGCGTGCCTTCCCCGGCGACCCGGACAGCTACCCGGGTCGCGGCGACGTCGTCGACTATCTCACCGACTATGCCATGGCCTTCGACTTGCCGGTCGAGCTCAACAGCGAGGTCCGCGTCGTCCGGCGGGCCGACGACGGCTATCTGATCGAGCTTGACGACCGCACCTACGCGGCCGACCAGGTGGTGATCGCCACTGGACCGTTCCAGATCCCCCGCGTGCCGCCGATCGCCCAGCCACTGGACCCCGGGATTGTCCAGTTTCACAGCACGGAGTACCGCGGGCCCGATCAGGTGCCGGCCGGCCCGGTGCTCGTGGTGGGCGGCGGCAACACCGGCTTTCAGATCGCCGAAGAGCTCTCGCGTACACACCAGGTGCACCTGTCCATCGGCTCCCGCCAGACGCCGCTGCCCCAGCGCATCGCCGGCCAAGACCTGTTTCGGTACCTGGAAGCGCTCGGCCTGATGCGCGTCACCGTCGATTCGCGGCTCGGCCAGAGACTGCGCTACCGCGAGACCCTGATCGGCTCGAGCCCACGCTCCGCCAGCCGCCGGTACGGCATCCGGCTGCGCGGCCGCACCGTGGACGCCCAGCGATCGGAAGTGGTGTTCGCCGACCGCAGCAGGCTAGCGCCGGCCGCGGTGATCTGGGCCACCGGCTTCGCGGTCGATCACAGCTTCGTGCAC
This sequence comes from Actinomycetota bacterium, assembly GCA_046725875.1. Taxonomy (GTDB): domain Bacteria; phylum Actinomycetota; class Actinomycetes; order JAKEEW01; family JAKEEW01; genus JBKOZJ01. The sequence continues at coordinate 828 of JBKOZJ010000063.1, read as the reverse complement.
GTCCCGGTGTTCGACGACGCGGCGCGGCTTATGCATCACCGGGGCGTGACCGCGGCGCCCGGGTTGTACTTCCTGGGGCTCACGTGGCAGCACACGCGCGGCTCCGCGCTGCTGGGATGGGTCAAGCACGACGCGCGGTTCATCGCCCAGCGCATCGCGGAGCTCGTCCAGCGCCGCAGCGCTCGGCCGACCGTCCCCGATCAGCCCGTGCCGTGATGAAGATCGCGAACGCTCTATATCCCGACTTCACGGCGCTTGGTGGAACCAGCCCACGGGCGGGCGCCGTCCAATGCAGCATGGGCCGGGCATGGGCGGTGATGGTCGCCGTGGTCGGGGTGCTGGCTGCTGCTTGTGGTGAGGGGGCCGGGCTGCGGTGGCCGCGGTCTTGTTCTTGACCGAAGCTGCGTACTTCATCAGGTCGTCGTACTGCTCGCCGAGCAGCACCCAATCGCCATGATCAACAACTTGGCGCCTGGCCGCGTGGTTCTAACTAACGCCCGGACTGAGGCCAGGAGGACGGATACACTAGCCGGCTCACCGTCGGCCAGTCCGATCGCGATCATGTCCAGGGCACTGCGGCCAGGGATCAGGGCTGGTCGCTCGCCGAGTGCGGTTGTGGTCCCTGAAGGTGCTTGTCGAGGTTCTGCTGCACCCGGGCGGCGAGCTTCGGGTCCTCGAACAACCAGCTCATCTCGCGTGGGTTGATCACGAGCAGCCGCATCGGCGTCGTCGCCGTCACCGTCGCGGTACGCAAGGTGTGCTTGAGCACGCCGATCTCTCCGATCAGCTCGCCGATCGAGGTGTGCCCGACCACCTCGTCGCCGACCT